>DATNMT010000638.1:0-5362 GCA_035602495.1 Bradyrhizobium sp. | reverse complement strand
GGTCGGGGGTGGGGGGTGGCTCCGCAAGTTCTCGCTCTCGTTCAGGCACCGAGACTGCTGAAGCACCCCCCACCCCCGACCTCGAGAGCGAGCTTTGCTCGCCTCGGACCCCGCCACGCGCTTCGCGCGTGGAGGGAGGGGAGAACGACGGAGCGGCCTCGCGGGCTCAGAGATAATGCTTCAGATCGGCCGCGGCCTGCTCGGGCGTCCGCTTCAGGTTGAACGGCGAGATGAAGCGGCCGTCGCGGTCCATCAGATAGATCAGCGCGGTGTGATCCATGGTGTAGTCGCCGTCCTTGAGCGGGACCTTTTTGGCATAGACCCGGTATTCGGCGATGACTTTTGCGATCTGGTCGGGATTGCCGGTCAGGCCCTTCAGATGCGGATCGAAGCTCGACAAATAGTCCTTCATCGCATCGCGCGTGTCGCGCTCGGGATCGACCGAGATGAAGTAGGCGTTGACGCGGTCGGCATCGTTGCCGAGCGCCTTGAGCACCTCGGAAATCTCGAACAGCGAGGTCGGACAAACGTCGGGGCAATGGGTGAAGCCGAAGAAGATCAGGGTCGGGTGACCCTGCATGTTCTTGTCCGTCACGGTCTGGCCGCCCTGGTCGGTCAGCTGAAACGGCCCGCCGATGGCGGCAGGCGCCGCCACATTTTTCATGCCGCCAAACGCCCAGAGCATCAGCACCAGGCCAACCACCAGGCTGCCGGCAAAGGCCGCGACGATGACCAGCGGGCGGGTGGTCTGATTCATCATGAATTCCCTTGAGGTGCCGGTCAGAAGCAGGCGGCGATGCCGGAGGCGATCATCTCGAAGAAGACCACCGTGCCGTAGTGAAACCACAATGCCAGCGCGCCGAGCAGCAGGGCAGTGCCGAGACCCACGGCGCCCCAGACAATCGCCGGCGCGATGCGGCGCTGGCCAAATGCGTCGGGCATCTGCTGCGGCGTGGACATCGGCTGAGCCATTACCAACCCTCGGAGTGCACAGGGCTTCAACCGGCGTTGCCGCCGGCTGCCACCTTGAGGTGTTCAGATAGGGCTAGTTGGGCTGCCGGGCAAGCATGGCGGCCGCGGGCGTGATCACGTCCTGCGGAGCCGAATTGCGATCCCGGCGCGCCGATGGCCGCGGCGCCGACGCCTGGGCGTCGAGATAGCAAGGCTTGTACATGCTCAACAGCTGCTTGCCGCGCAGGAAAATCATGCGCGGCGTCAACCCGCCCCGCGCGGCGATCCAGCGCTTCACCGCGGAGGGATACATCGAGTACAGCATCTGGGTGGCTTCGGGATTGGTGACCGCGCGGCCGTTGGCGCCGAAATCCCAGGCGGCATGGAAACCGAGATTGGCATGTGACGTCACGCATATTTTGTCATGGGGAACCGCGCCGAGCACGATGGTGCAGGCCGAGGCGCACAGGCCGTCGATGATGACGGCTTCGCCCGAAGAGCGCAGGTCCTGGTATTTGTCGACGTAGGTGCCGATCCGGCCGCCGCGATCGTCGGCGATCCTGACTACCGCGTGGCTGGCGCCAACCCCTGCCATCAGAAGCACCGCCGCGAGCAACCCCGTCACAAGCTTCATATCCCGGCCCCAGTTCAATCCCGTCGAACCCGAATTTGACGATCTCAAGAGTGATGCAAGACGGCCGCCAGCGTGTTGCGAGATCGTCATTTTGTCCAGATACCGAAGGCCGCCCAAATCAAATTCAAATCGAGTGTTGCAGGCGCGCTGCACTAAAGGGCGCCGGACGGTCCCAAAGTGGAACAAGTTAACGCTTTCCTGCCGCGCCATTGCCTCGGGGACCTGCCATTAGCCGTTGACCGCGCTTTCGGTCGCGGGCTTCAATTGTTTTCCGGACTGGGGGCAATAAAATGGCTGACGATGCGGACGTCATTGTGGTCGGCGGGGGGCTGGCGGGCCTCGTCGCCGCGACCGAAATCGCGGACACCGGCAAACGGGTCATCGTGGTCGACCAGGAGGGCGAACAGAGCCTCGGCGGCCAGGCCTTTTGGTCGTTTGGCGGATTGTTTCTGGTCGATAGCCCCGAACAACGCCGGCTCGGCATCAAGGACAGTTTCGAACTGGCGCTGCAGGACTGGATGGGGTCGGCCGGTTTCGATCGCGACGAAGACCTGTGGCCCAGACGCTGGGCGGAAGCTTACGTCGCGTTCGCGGCCGGCGAAAAACGCGACTGGCTGCGCGCGATGGGCCACCGGATCTTCCCGATCGTCGGCTGGGCCGAGCGCGGCGGCTATGACGCGATGAGCCATGGGAATTCGGTGCCGCGCTTTCATGTCACCTGGGGCACCGGGCCCGGCATTGTCGAACCGTTCGAGCGGCGGGCCCGCGACGCGCAGGCGAGCGGCATGCTGACGTTCCGCTTCCGTCACCGTGTCGACGCGCTCACCATCACCAATGGCAGCGTCGACGGCGTCACCGGTGCGATCCTCGCGCCCGACCACATCGAGCGCGGCAAGAGCAGTTCGCGCCAGGTGACGGGCGACTTCACGCTGAACGCACAGGCGGTGATCGTCGCTTCCGGCGGCATCGGCGGCAATCACGACCTGGTGCGGCAGCACTGGCCGATGCGTCTCGGCGAGCCGCCGAAGAACATGATCTCCGGCGTGCCCGAACACGTCGACGGAAGGATGATCGGCATCACCGAGGCCGCCGGCGCGCGGCTGATCAACCGCGACCGGATGTGGCACTATGTCGAAGGCATCAACAACTGGTCGCCGATCTGGCCGCGCCACGGCATCCGCATCCTGCCCGGACCGTCGTCGATGTGGTTCGACGCGAAAGGCCGGCGGCTGCCCTCGCCGCTGTTTCCCGGCTCCGACACGCTCGGGCAACTGCAATACATCATGTCGACCGGCTACGATTATTCGTGGTTCGTGCTCACCCAGAGCATCATCAAGAAGGAGTTTGCCCTTTCCGGCTCCGAGCAGAATCCTGACCTCACCGGAAAAAGCTGGCTGATGACCGCGCGTCGCGCCACCAACAAGGGCGCGCCCGAGCCGGTCGAGGCGTTCAAGCGCAATGGCGTCGATTTCATCGTGCGCGACAATCTCGGCGATCTCGTCGCCGCCATGAACGCGCTCTCCGGCGACACCCTGTTGAAGACCGAACATCTCAAGGCGCAGATCGAGGCGCGCGACCGCGAGATCGCAAATCCTTACGTCAAGGATACCCAGGTGATGAACATCCACAATGCGCGCCGCTATGTCGGCGACCGGCTGATCCGCACCGCGAAACCGCACCGAATTCTCGATCCCGCGCATGGTCCGCTGATCGCGGTGAAGCTCAACATCCTCACGCGTAAGGCGCTCGGCGGCTTCGAGACCGATCTCGACTCCCGCGTGTTCGGCCAGGACGGCAAGATCATGCCGGGGCTTTACGCCGCCGGCGAAGCAGCCGGCTTCGGCGGCGGCGGCATGCACGGCTACCGTTCGCTGGAAGGCACGTTCCTCGGCGGCTGCTTGTTCTCCGGGAGGAATGCAGGACGCGCCGCGGCGAAGGCGGTATCGTAGGCGCTTGGAAAACCGCGGTGGCGCATGGCACGCCGGCACGCTAGATAGTCGGCGCCATACATTCGGAGAACATCATGAGCATTCAGCGTTTCGATACCGGGCCGCGCATGAGCCAGGTCGTCATCCACGGCGACACCGTCTATCTCGCCGGCGTCGTCGCCAACAAGGCGGCCGGCGCAAGCGTGACCCAGCAGACGCAGGAGGTGCTCGCGATCATCGACGGCCATCTCGCCAAGGCGGGAAGCGACAAATCGAAGCTGCTGACGGCAACGATCTATCTGACCGACATGAATACCTTCCCCGAGATGAACGCGGTGTGGGACGGCTGGGTATCGGCGGGAAATACCCCGGCGCGCGCCACCGTCGAAGCCAGGCTCGCCGCACCCAGATACAACGTCGAGATCATGGTGACCGCGGCGCGGTAAGGCCGGCCTGCAGGACGCAAACGAAGAAAGCCCCGCGGTTCACGCGGGGCTTTCGGGCGATCGGCTCTTAGTGGTGCAAATGGACGAGCCAATAGCCGCCACCTGCGACAACCAATAGCGTCGGGATGCCCCACAGCAAGATCACTGGCATGGTTTCCTCCCTGTCGCTCGGATCAATCGCGATCGTGCTCTTTCACGATGACCTTGCTCGAGGGCTCCTCATGCTCCTTCTTGATCACCGTGGTATGCTCGCGCGGCTCGCTTTCCCGCTTGATAACGGTGGTGCGGTCACGATCGCGATCGCGATCATGCGATTCGCCGACCGTCACACCGGCGCCTACCGGTCCTACGCCGACGCCGACCCGGGTTTCTTCCGCGTTCGCGGTCGGTACAGCAAGGCAGATGCCCGCAACTGCAGCCAATGCAATAGCTATCCTCATCAGTTCTTCCTCCAATAACTGCCCGAATGGTAATGCGGCCACGGGCCTGTTGTTCCCGGGAACAACGGAACTGGGGCCATCGAATTCCGGCTTCGCCGGTCGGGTTTGCGCAATGACCTGCTTGCTGGGTGTACCGGGGCTTGCCGCCTCATCCGGCAGTTTTTCCGAAAGCAGTCGGCAAAATCGAAATCCTTGACCTCCGAGGTAATCGATCAGGTCGCCTGAATCTTCGATAGTCGGTCAGCCGAACAATTCGGCCAACATCGAAGGAGTGAAAACATGACCGACATCAATTTGGTCGCCAACCGCTATATCGATCTGTGGAACGAGCGGTCGGCGGACCGCCGGCGCGCGATGCTCAGCCAGCATTGGGCCCGCGATGCGAAATACGTCGATCCGCTGATGAGCGGCGACGGCCACGACGGCGTCGACGCGCTGATATCGGGCGTGCAGGCGCAGTTTCCGGATTTCCGGTTTCAACTCATCGGCCAGCCCAACGGATTCGGCGAGCATTTGCGTTTCTCATGGGGCCTTGGTCCCGACGGCGCCGACAGCCCGATCAAGGGCACCGATTTCGCCGTGGTCCAGGACGGCAAGATCAGGAGCATCACCGGCTTTCTCGATCAGGTGCCGCAAGGCGCATGATGAAGAATATGGCTGCCCCGGTTGACCGGGGCAGCCGTGCGCCAATTTCGCTCGTGATCAACGCCGGTGCCGGATCATCACGTTTGGCGGAGCCGGCCAGAAGCCGGTTGGCGAAACTGACGCGTCTCCTTATCTTCGCGTTACACCAGCCAGGAGACACAGAATGAAATTCGCATGGATCGGCGCCGCCGCGCTTGCCGCAACAGCCTTCGCAACTCCCGCTTTCGCGCAGCCCGTTGTCGAAGATCCCGGCTATTGCGCGCAATTCTACCCGAACGCGAATTGCCAGAATTACGGGCCCGGCAATCCCGTCGGCGA
>DATNMT010000637.1:0-17977 GCA_035602495.1 Bradyrhizobium sp. | reverse complement strand
ATTCCTGATCGGCGCGCTGGTCGCGACTCGGGGCTTTCCGGTGTTGCGCAACGCGCTGGCGCAGCAGATTGCCCGCGGGTTCGCGCTGGTGCTGATCGCGATTCCGGTATTCTCGCTGCGGCAAGGGCCGGGCTTTCCCGGTTTCAACGCGCTGACGCCATGCATCGGCGCGGCCATGTTCCTCTGGAGCGGCATCGGGGTGCCGACGCAGACGCGAAGCCGATATTCGCCGCTCACTATCGTCAAATTCTTCGGGCAGATTTCCTATTCGCTGTATCTGTGGCACTGGCCGCTGTTCACCTTCGCGCGATTCTCCAAAAGCAGCCTGGTGCTGGATGCCAGTGACAAGGTCCTGCTGTTCACGCTGGCGGTCTTGATCTCGTATCTGTCGTGGCGATTTGTCGACCAGCCGTTTCGCCTGAAATCGCTGGCGCCGGCGCGCGGTGCCGCGTTTCGCTTCGCCGGCCTTGCGACAGCGGTGCTGCTCGCCAGCAGCGCCGGCGGAATCATCAGGAGCCGGACGCCGTCGGATGCCGACCGCGCCGCGCTGCAGCTTGAGGCCTATAACGCCTACAATTACCAGCCGCTCTATCGCTTCGGAAAATGCTTTGTGCCTGAGAGCGGCGTGTTTGGCGATTCCTGCCTTGCGCTCGCAACCGGCAAGACCAATTGGCTGCTGTGGGGCGATAGTCTCGCCGCGCATTATTTCCATGGTCTGCACACGACGACCGATCCTCAAACGATCAACATCCTGCAGGCGACGCAGGCGGCCTGCATGCCGACGCTGAATGCGGCGGCGCAAGGCAATGCCTCCTGCCGCCGCTTTGCGGCGCAAATGGATGACTTCTTCGGGGGTCGCAAGCCCGACCTCGTCATCATGTCCGCGGACTGGCTGGAATATGCCCGGCCGCCGCGCTTCGACGGCATGATCGCCGACCTCAAGCAGACGATCTCGAGGCTGAACGATCTCGGCATGTCCGTGGTGCTGCTCGGGCCCGCCGTGCAGTTCAGGTCGAGGCTGCCGTCGATGCTGATGCGTGCGCATCTGCGGCTCATCGATCCGCGTCCCGATGATTTCGTGTTGCCGGATATCTTTGCGCTCGATGAGAACATGAAGGCGGCGCTGCCGGCGCGCGAAAAATTTACCTACGTCTCGGTGCTTGATGCGGTCTGTCCGGCGCGGCAATGCCCGCTCACCGTCGATGGCGGCATTCCGCTGGCGTGGGACCACGCGCATCTGACGGCGGAGGGCTCGGTGTATGTGATGGGGAGGGTGGTGCCGATGCTGGGACTCAAAAAATAGCATCTGTCATTCCGGGGCACGCGAAGCGCGAGCCCGGAATCCATAACCACGAACGGGGGTTATGGATTCCGGGCCTGCGCCAAGCGGCGCATCCCGGAATGACGGTTCACGTCATCACCCCCACGATCGCCCCCATGAGACACGTCGTCAGCGTGCCCGAGACGATCGATTTCAGCCCGAGCGAATTGATCTCGTGGCGGCGTTCCGGCGCCATGGTGCCGAGGCCGCCGATCATGATGCCGAGGCTGCCGAAATTGGCAAAGCCGCACATCGCATAGAGCATGATCAGCCGCGAGCGCGGATCGAGCACCTCAGTGCCGAGCTTCGACAGATCGACATAGGCGATCAGCTCGTTCAGCACGGTCTTGGTGCCCATCAGGCTGCCGGCGCTGATCGCCTGCGGCCACGGCAGGCCCATCAGCCAGCACACCGGCGCCATCAGGTAGCCGAGCATTCGCTGCAGCGAAATGCCGGCGCCGCCGACGGCAGGCAGCAGGCCGAGGATGGCGTTGGCGAGATAGACCAGCGCCACCAGCACGATCAGCATCGCGATGATGTTGAGCAGGAGTTCGAGGCCGGCCACCGTGCCCTTGACGATCGCATCCATGGTGGAGGCGGCGTGCAGCTCCGGATCGGTGAGCGCGCCGCCGGTGCGCTGGTCGCTGGTCTCCGGCACCATGATCAGGCTGACCAGGATCGCCGCCGGCGCGCCGAGCACGGATGCGATGACAAAATGCGCGGCGGCATCGGGGATCAACGGCGCCAGAAGCGTGGCGTAGAGCACCAGCACGGTGCCGGCGATGCCGGCCATGCCGCCGGTCATCACCAGGAATAATTCGGCCCGCGTCAGTTGCGCCAGATAGGGGCGGATGAACAACGGCGCTTCCACCATGCCGAGAAAGATGTTGGCGGCGGTCGACAGTCCGACCGCGCCGCCGACGCCGAGCGTGCGCTCCAGCAGCCACGCCATGCCGCGAACCACCGGCGGCAACACCCGCCAGTAGAACAACAGCGTGGTGAGCACGCTCATCACGAGAACCACGGGCAGCGCCTGAAACGCCAGAATAAAATCCGCGCCGGGCTGCTTCAGGTCGAACGGCAGCGCGCCGCCGCCGAGATAGCCGAACACGAACGACGTGCCGGCGCGGGACGCCGACGAAATCGCGCCGACGGCGTCGTTGATGACGCCGAACCCATGCGCAACGAACGGCAGTTTGATCAACGCCACCGCGGTGAGGATCGTGACGAAAAGACCGATGGCGGCCTGCCGCAGCGAAACCGCGCCACGGTTTTCGCCGAGCCCCCACGCGATCGCGAGCAACGCGAACACGCCGAACAAGGATTGCAGTTGAAGCATGAGTCCCCCGCCCGCGTCCCCTAATATGGTCGTCCCCGCGAACGCGGGGACCCATACTCCGTGACGTTAGTTGTTGCGAGAAGCGTCAGTTGCCTTCGCTTTTGTCGCATCAATGAGGGCCGGTGGTTATGGGTCCCCGCGTTCGCGGGGACGACGGGAGAGTGGTGCTTCACCCCCGTCCCACGAACGGCATCTTGCTGGCCATCACCGTCATGAACAGCACATTGGCGTCGAGCGGCAGCGTCGCCATGTAGGCCACGGCATCGCCGACCGCCTTGGCGTCCATGCGCGGCTCGGGGATCTTGCGGCCGTCGGGCTGCAGCACGCCGGCGACCATGCGATCGGTCATTGGCGTTGCGGCATTGCCGATGTCGACCTGTCCGACGGCGATGTCGTACATGCGGCCGTCGAGGTTGCTGGCCTTGGTGAGACCCGTGATGGCGTGCTTGGTCGAGGTGTAGGCCGCGGAGAACGGCCGCGGCGCGTGCGCCGAGATCGAGCCGTTGTTGATGATGCGGCCGCCGCGCGGGGTCTGGTCCTTCATGATGCGGAAGGCGTGCTGGGTGCACAGGAACGGGCCGGTCAGATTGGTGTTCACCACGGCCTGCCATTGCGCCAGACCGAGATCCTCGAAATTCACCGGCGGCGCGCCCATGCCGGCGTTGTTGAAGAGCACATCGAGCCGCCCATAGAGCTCCATCACCTTGGCGAATAGCGCGGCGATCGAGCCGGGATCGGTCATGTCGGCGGTGACAGGCATGCTCTTGCCGACATTGTCGCCGAGCTTTTGCGTTTCCTGCAGCATCTCCAGGCGCCGCCCGGCGAGCACCACGGTAAATCCGGCCTTCATCAGCGCCAGCGACGCCGCGCGTCCGACGCCGGTGCCCGCGCCGGTCACCACGGCGATCTTGTTTGCTGCCTCGGTCATGTTTCCTCTGCCTTTTCGTTCTTGGTTATGTTTCAGCTTTATAGGGTGGTCGTGGAATATTCTGGTGCGCCGCGCGCAGCGCCGCCGACCAGCGCGAGCGCAGGTCGTGGAAATACGGCTCACCCGCCTCGATGCGGTGGTTGAGATCGGCGTCGCAGACGTCGGTGCGCACCACCAGCACGTCGATCGGCAGGCCGACGCCGATGTTGGAACGCATCGTCGAATCCATCGAGATCAGGCTGGTTTTCAGCGCCTCGTAGAGTTCGACGTCGTAATGCATGGCGCGGTCGAGCACCGGCTTGCCGTATTTGTGCTCGCCGATCTGCAAATAGGGGGTGTCGGTGGTGCATTCGATGAAATTGCCGGCCGGATACACCATGAACAGCCGCATCCGCGACCCCCTGATCTGGCCGCCGAACAGGAACGAGACGTCGAAATTGATGTCCTCGGACTGCAGCGCGATGCCTTCGGTGGCATGCACCGCGCGGATCGCTTTCCCGATGCGCTGCGCCGCCTGGAACATGGTCGGCGCGTTCAGCAATGTTTCGATGTCGCCGGTGTGCGGGTCTTCGAGCCCCTCGGTCAGGGTCGACAGCACCGACTGGCTGATCGCGAGATTGCCGGCGGACGCGATCGCCATGATGCGCTCGCCGGGCTTCGAGAAGATATGCAGTTTGCGGAAGGTCGAGACGTTATCGAGGCCGGCATTGGTGCGGGTGTCCGCGATCATGACCAGGCCGTCCCGTACCAGCACTCCGCAACAATAGGTCATTCCAGTCCCCGAACGCTTCAGCCGGCGGAGAATTACTAGCCAATTTCGCTGGAGGCTCCAACCCCAATCGGGCGCTCCGTGCTCCGGATGGGCCGATTTGGCGGTGGCGTTGCAAATTTCGATGGGCTGGATAACGATCCGTCTGGTTCGGCGCGGGGCGGAATATGAAAAAGCTGATGGTTCTCGGCGGCCTGATGCTGGCCGCGCAAATTCTGGGCAGCGCCGGGGCGGTCGCCGGCCCCTGGGAAGACGGCATGGCCGCCTATAATCGGGGCGACTACGTGCCGGCGATCGAGAGTCCGAGGAGCGCATGCTTACTTTGGTCGGCATTTTCATGGTCGTCGCAGCGGCCCTCCTTTCGAACAGAGAGCAGAGGAAGGGAGCCTGGCTCCTCGCCGCCGTGGTGATCATTCTGGTCATTATCGCCGATCGCATCCTGCGATAGTCGATGTTCGCGTTGCCGCGCATTGCGGACTCAACGCGGGCGTCGCGGGATGCGCGAAAAGTGGTCAAAAGCAACGGTACGTCCGCTTTACCCGGCGCCCCCTGAAAGCCGACATTCATCGCAAGATTGGGCATGTCTCAAAGATGCCACAAGCGGAGTCCAACAAGATTCGCTCCGGCGATTATCCCCATGATCCTCGCGCCTGCGGTTTGATCCCGTGCCTGAACGGTGTCACTGTTCTCTAATGAAGAGCCGACGCCCATGAATCAAAAACGGCGCGACGTCGTGTTTGCACCACGCCGCCGCGCCTGACCACCGCAACCGAATGGAGCGGTTCCAATGGCTGACGACACTATTGCTTCCGTTATCGCACTACATCAACCCAAAAGGGCCAGGAACGGCGCCCAACGCGTCCGCGCGTCCAAGCCGCGCAAGCGGCAAAGGGCAAAGCCGGTTGCCTGGCCAGATGCCGAATCTCCATCTTCCGAAACACTGATACCGGCGGGTTTTTCGTCGGCGGATTCGGCGTTTTCCGGGTCGCCGGACGCGCAATCACCGACCGTCACGTTACCTGCCGTCACGCCATCACACCGGTCGCTCGCCTCGATCTTCCTGGTGGCTGCTGCGTTCGCGCTGGCTGGCGTTGGCATCACCACAAACGGCTGGTTCGCCCGATCGCTCGGATCGAGTGCCGTCGCGGGATGGCTGTTCTTGACCATCGGCGTCGCTACCGATCTGGTCGCGCTGGTGATGCCGTCATGTGCCGCGGGGCTGTGGCACACGGGCCAGCGTGCCACCTCTCTTGTCGGATGGGCAGTGTGGGCGATGACCTTTGCCTTTGCGGTCACTGCCGGCATTGGCTTCGCGTCGGTCAACATCACCGATGTTGCGGCTGCGCGGGCGGGGCGGGTAACGCCCGCGGTAACGGCGGCTCAATCGGCATTGACGGACGCCATGTCTGCGCGGGATCGGGAGTGCGGGAACGGCGTTGGCAAGTTCTGCCGCGAACGCGAAACGACGGTCGCCGAACGGCGCCAGATCCTCGACACCGCCATCGCATCGGTCGGGAAGACGGCAGACCCTCAAACCGACGCCGCCATCAAGCTCGTCGCATGGGTTACCCTTGGCGAGGTGCGGCCATCGGGCGAGGACTTCGCCATGCTTCGCCTTGTGTTGCTGGCGTTGCTGCCGCAGATCGGCGGGATACTGTTGATGGTTAGCCGATTGGCCATGCGGCCCGGCGCGGTCGCCGAACGGTGAGGTCCGAGTTGGGTCCAAGAGCGCCGTTTCGACCCTCTGCCAGCCACTTCCGGGCTACCCCCGATCAACAGACCTCATCAGACCGGCCCGGTTGGTCCGGTTGGTGCCCAACAGGCGAAATTTGAAATGAAAGAGGCCGCCAACTGAGGCGGCCTTTACTCGTTCAATTGGGAGATGACTCAACGTCCGGCGCCTGCGGACGTCTGCGCTCCCCCGAAAGCAGACATCGGCATCCACGCGAAGGAGCGCGTCAGCGATGACGACACCTCACGACTGGCTCTGGCTCTGCCCCTGCCGTCCGCCGGCCTGCTCGACTTTCACCGTCACCGTCAACGTCTCCGTGCCGCCGCCATAGCGGGTGCCGCGCACGGGCGCGGCGCCGAGATAGTCGAGGCCGATGGCGACGCGGGCGTGGGCGTCGGTGGTGCAGAAACCGTTGGCCGGATCGAAACCGACCCAGCCGAGATCGGGCACGAAGGCTTCCGCCCAGGCGTGGCCGGCCTGTTGATGGATCATGCCGTCGGAGCGCAGGAAATGCCCGGAGACGAAGCGCGCCGGCACGCCGCCTGAGCGCGCGCAGGCGATGAAGATATGCGCGTAGTCCTGGCACACCCCGCGCTTCAGGCCGAAGGCTTCCACCGCCGAGGTGCCGCTGTTGGTGGGATCCTCGTCGAACGTCATGTGCTCGTTGATCTGCATCATCAGCGCATGCAGGAAGCCGAGCACGTCGGCCTCGGATTCCGCGCGCAGCTCGCGCGCGAAATTCGCCATCGCCGGATTGACTTCGGTCAGTTCCGTCGAGCGCAGGAACAGGCTCGGCGGAAAGCGCTCATCGGTGCCGCGCAGCACGCCGCCGGTGTCGTGGGTCTCGATCAGGCCTTCGACGGTGATGGTGAGATCGGCGATCGCCGCTTCGGTCAGGACATGCGTGACGTTGCCGAACGCGTCCGGATGCACCTGCAGCCGTGAATCGGTGGAAACGTCGATCTGCCATTCGGCGACGTATTGCCCGTCATGGCTGCCGGGCGTCATGCGCAGGATCTGAATCACGCCGGTCGCCGGCGGTTCGTAGCGATAGCTGGTGGTATGGGCAATTCGCAGGCGCATGAGGTACCGAAGCTGGAGATCAGATTGCACGGATCGTCATGCCCGGGCTTGTCCCGGGCATCCACGTCTTTCTACCTAGGCTCCCGAAAGCAAGACGTGGATGGCCGGGACAAGCCCGGCCATGACGATGTCTGGTTGCGTTCATACCAAAATCCTAAACCAGATACTGCCTGCTGATGATTTCGCCGAGCCTCGAATTGTCCGCGATGAATTCCTGGATGAATTCGTGTACGCCGTGCTGGAAGATGTCGTCCATGTGGCTGTGCTCGAGGCGGTTGCGGACGCCGCGGGCGTGGCGCTGGGCGGCGCCCTGGCGGCCATAGGCGACGCCGATCTGGTCGAGGTTCCGCACCAGATTGCCGTAGCAGCTTGCCAGCGAGCGCGGCAGCGAATCGTTCAGGATCAGCAAATCCGCGATCAGCCAGGGTTTCAAGGTTTCGCGATAGACCCAGTGATAGGCGGTCAGCGCCGAGACCGAGCGCAGGATCGAGGTCCACTGGTAGTAATCCAGCGGGCCGCCGACATGTTCCTCCTCGGGCAGCAGCACGTGATATTTGACGTCGAGGATGCGGGCGGTGTTGTCGGCGCGCTCCAGATGCAGGCCCAGCCGCGAAAACCAGTAGGCGTCGTTGCGCAGCATGGTGCGGTAGGCCGAGCCATCAAAGCGCAGCGAGGTCTCCTGCACGAAGCGCAGGAATTTCGTCAGTTCCTCGCGGGTCTTGGTGCCCTTGCCCCAGAGTTCCTGCAGGTCGATCCAGGCCGAGTTGATGGTGTCCCACATCTCACTCGTCAGCGCGGTTCGCACCGAGCGCGAATTGAGCCGCGCGTTCTCGATGCAGCTCTTGATCGAGGACGGATTGGCCGGCGCGAACGACAGATATTCGACGACGTTGTGTTCGTCGGCCTCGTCATAGACTTCGTAAAAACTGGCGCTGACGCCCGCGGTCAACAGCGCCGAATCCCACTCATTGGTCTTGCCGATATAGGTGTTCGGCAGCGCGGTGACGCGCAGCGTCGCCTCGATGGTGCGAGCCAGATATTCCGCACGTTCGACATAGCGGGCGAGCCAGTACAGGTTCTCGGCGGTGCGCGACAGCATGCGAGGCTACTCGTCCAAAATCCAAATCTACTCGTCTAGAATCCAGGTGTCCTTGGTGCCGCCGCCCTGGCTCGAATTCACCACCAGCGAGCCTTCCTTCAGCGCCACCCGCGTCAGCCCGCCTGGCACGATGGTGACGTGATTGCTGCCGGTCAGCACGAACGGCCGCAGGTCGACGTGGCGCGGCGCGAGGCCGGATTCGACGCAGGTCGGGCAGGTCGACAGCGCCAGCGTCGGCTGGGCGATAAAGCCCTCGGGCTCGCGCTTCAATTTATCGCGGAAGGCCTCGATGGTGGCTTTGGTCGCGGCCGGCCCGATCAGCATGCCGTAGCCGCCGGAGCCGTGCACTTCCTTCACCACGAGTTCACTCAAATTGTCGAGCACGTGGGCCAGATCCTTGGCTTCGCGGCAGCGCCAGGTCGGCACGTTCTTCAGGATCGGCTCCTCGCCGAGATAGAATTTCACGATCTCGGGCATGTAGGAGTAGATCGCCTTGTCGTCGGCGATCCCGGTGCCGACTGCGTTGGCCAGCGTGATGTTGCCGGCGGCATAGGCCGACATCAGCCCGGGCACGCCGAGCGCCGAATCCGGGCGGAAGGTGAGGGGGTCGAGGAAGTCGTCATCGACCCGCCGGTAGATCACGTCGACGCGCTTGAGACCCTCGGTGGTGCGCATGAACACCTCGTCGTTCTTGACGATGAGGTCGCGGCCTTCCACCAGCTCGATGCCGAGCTTGTCGGCGAGGAACGAATGCTCGTAATAGGCGGAGTTGTAAACGCCGGGTGTCATCAGCGCCACGGTCGGCTCGGCCGAGGCCGAGAGCGGGGCCACCGAGCGCAGCGCCGACAATAGTTCGTCAGGATACCTTTCCACCGGCGCGACGCGGTGGCGGGCGAACAGGTCGGGAAACAGCCGCATCATGATTTCGCGGTTTTCCAGCATGTAGGACACGCCCGAGGGCGTGCGCGCATTGTCCTCCAGCACGAAGAAGTTTTCCGGATTGACGCGAACGATGTCGATGCCGGCGATGTGGACATAGACGTCGTGCGGCACGTCCTGGCCGTTCATCTCGGGGCGGAACACCGGGTTCTGGAAGATCAGATCGTCGGGAACGATGTTGGCGCGCAGCACGTCGCGGTTATGATAGATGTCGCGCAGGAACATGTTGAGCGCGCGCACCCGCTGTTTCAGGCCTTTTTCGAGAATGCCCCATTCCTTCGCCGACATGATCCGCGGGATTACGTCGAAGGGTATCAGGCGTTCCTGGGCCTCGGCGTCGCCATAGACGGCAAAGGTGATGCCGATCCGGCGGAACAGCAGTTCCGCTTCCTGACGGCGATATTCCAAGGCGTCCGGTGGCGTCTCCTTCAGCCAGCGGGAGAGCTCCCGATAGGCCGGCCGGACGTCGCCGCCGGGCCCATTCATCTCATCGAACGCAACTGCCATGAACCCCGACTGCGTTTTCAGCCATGCGGGACAGTGCATGACTTAACGGGATGGTAGCAAGGCCCGGGCCAGCGCGATATGCATTCTCCAAGAGCATTTGCTATGGATGGTCGAAGGACTGCCCAAAAAACGGCTGTCGGGTGCTTATTTCGGCGGCAAAACCCTCGTGACTCCAAGGCGTTGCCTCGGCAAGGTCGCGATAATACAAGGGGGCGCGTGGAGAGGCCATGAGCGAGATCGTCACCGCGGGGATTCTGGTGATCGGCGACGAGATCCTGTCCGGGCGAACCAAGGACAAGAATATCGGCTTCATCGCCGAATACCTGACTAATATCGGGATCGACCTCAAGGAGGTCCGGGTGGTGGCCGACGACGAGGCCGACATCATCGCCGCGCTCGACGCGTTGCGCCATCGCTACGATTACGTCTTCACCACCGGCGGCATCGGGCCGACCCATGACGACATCACCGCCGACAGCGTCGCGAAGGCGTTCGGCGTCGGCATCGACTATCACCCGGACGTGGTGGCGCGCTTCAAGGAACGGTTCCAGAATCCCGGCGAGCTGAACGAGGCGCGGCTGCGGATGGCGCGGATTCCCGACGGCGCCGAGCTGATCCAGAGCGCGACGATTCTGGCGCCCGGCTTCAAGATCGGCAATGTCATCGTGATGGCCGGCGTGCCCTCGATCATGCAGGCGATGATGGACATCGTCGCGCCGAAGCTGAAATCCGGCGTCCGCATGCTGTCGGATACGGTGCGCGCCAATGCGCGGGAGGGCGATATCGGCGGTCCGTTGCGCGAGATCGCCAACGCCCATCCCGACACCGTCATCGGCAGCTATCCGTTCATGGACGAGGACAAGAAGCCCAACACCAATCTCGTCGTCCGCTCGCGCGATCCCGAAAAACTCGGCGCCGCGATGGCCGCGGTGAAGGAAATGCTGGCGGGATTGCACGCGGTCCGCTAGCGCATCGCCAGCGATCCGAACAGATAAGGGAGAATTGATGATGGCGGAGCATCCGGAACTGAGCGCCGAGGAGCGGGCGGGCAAGGCGTTTCCGGTCTCGTGGGACCAGTTTCACCGGGATTGCCGGGCGCTGACCTGGCGCCTCAATGAAGTCGGGCCGTTTCATGCGGTCATCGCCATCACCCGCGGCGGGCTGGTGCCGGCGGCGATCGTGGCGCGCGAACTCGGCGTGCGCATCATCGATACCGTCTGCATCGCGAGCTACGACCATACCAAGCAGGGCGACCTCAAAGTGCTGAAGAGCATCTCGAAGGATACCGCGGCGCTCGGCGGCGGTACCGGCAAGGGACTGTTGATCGTCGACGACCTCGTCGACACCGGCAAGACCGGTCGATTGGTGCGCGAAATGATACCGGATGCGCATTTTGCCACCGTCTACGCCAAGCCGAAGGGGCGGCCGCTGGTCGACACCTTTATTACCGAAGTGTCGCAGGACACCTGGATCTTCTTTCCCTGGGACACCGCGCTGTCGTTCCAGCCCCCGATCCGCGAAGGCGCGGCGTGATGTGAGCTGTCATTCCGGGACGATGCGAAGCATCGAACTACGATGTGCAATTGCACATCGGAGAATCTCGAGATTCCGGGTCTGGTGCTAACGCACCATCCCGGAATGACGGTGATGATTGAGCGGGCGTCGCACATGCCGCTGCAAAACCGCGTCACGCCATCAGGCGACATCATCGCCACCCCGCACCGCGGGATGTTCACCGGCAATCGCGGCATCATCCACGATCCCACGACCAAAACCCTGACGCGGCGCTGGGCGAATAAGGCGTGGCTCACTTGCGTCTGCGAATTCCGCGGCCGGCGGCGCGTGGTGATGGGCGCACGCAGTTGGACCGAGCTGTTTTTTCTCGATGAGGCGACCGCGTTGGCGGCGGGGCATCGCCCGTGTTTCTATTGCCGCCGCGACGACGCCAACCGGTTTCGCGGCGCGTGGGAAAAGGGCAATGGGATCACAAATATCCTGGCGCGCGATATCGACGCGGTGCTTCACCAGGAGCGGCTGTTACACCGCAAGAAAAACCTGCATCCGCTTCCAATGCCGGTGGAGGAATTGCCCGACGGCGCGATGCTGCAGGCGGACGACAAGAGTTTTCTGATCGTCCAGGGCAGGGCGCTGTCGTGGTCGCCGGCCGGCTATCGCAACGCGCAGAACAAAATCAACGACGCCTTGCTGCTGACGCCGCCCTCAACGGTGCGCGCGTTGGAAGCGGGATATCAGGTGGTGCTGCATCCGAGTGCGGTAGAGCGGATGGCGTAGACACTACCGCCGTCATTCCGGGGCGCGCGTCAGCGCGAACCCGGAATCTCGAGATTCCGGGTTCGCTCGCTCGCGCGAGCGCCCCGGAATGACATGCTTGTCACCGCAGCGGGCGGCCTTGCTCATCGACGCTCATCCGGGACTCGCGCAGCGTCCAGTCGCGGATGATCTGGCGGCAACGGGCAAGCGCCGCATCGTCCGGCTGGGCGACGCGCGTACCCGCCGGTCCGGCCTGTGCCGGGCGATCAACCATGGCCTGACAGGTGATGAGCTCGCCGCGGCCGTCGGCGCGCGCAGGTGACGCGGCGGCCGCGAGCAGCGCCACCACGATCGGTGCGACCCGTGTAGGCAAGAAAAGCATCACCCGAACCGCTGCCTTGCGAGCCTCGCGCCGGCGCCGAGCGCCATCAGCTTGGCCTCGGCGATATCGCGATGCATCGGCGCCATGCCGCAATTGGTGGTGGCGACGATGTTGCTCTTCGGCACGAATTTTGAGACCTCGTCGATCACTTTTGCCACGTCCTCCGCGGTTTCCACGATGTCGCTGGCGACGTCGATCACGCCGGCCTGCACGATCTTGCCCTTGAGCAGCCCGAGCAGCTCCAGCGGCACCTTGGAATTGCGGCATTCGATCGCGACCTGCTGGATCGGGCTGTTGTCGATGGCCGGAAAGATCTCTTCGTATTGCCGCCACTCGGCGCCCAGCGTCTGCTTCCAGTCGGTATTGGCCTTGATGCCGTAGCCGTAGCAAATATGCACCGCGGTTGCGCAGGTCAGGCCCTCGGCGGCGCGCTCCAGCGCCTTGATGCCCCAGTCCGACACCTCGTCCATGTAGACGTTGAAGGCGGGCTCGTCGAACTGAATGACGTCGACGCCGTCGGCCTGCAACGCTTTGGCTTCCTGGTTGAGCAGGTCGGCAAAGGCAAACGCCATCTTGACGCGGTCGCCATAATATTTATCGGCGATGGTGTCGATGATGGTCATCGGGCCGGGCAAGGTGAATTTCAATTTGTGCGCGGTGTGGGTGCGGGCGATGCGGGCCTCCTCGGCGTGGACGCGACCCTTCAGCATCAGCGGCGCCACTACCTGCGGCACCATCGCCTTGTAGCGGTCTTTGCGGATTCCCATCTCGACCTTGTGGGCGAAATCGATGCCCTCGATCTTCTCCAGAAAGCCATGCACGAAATGTTGGCGGGCCTGCTCGCCCTCGGTGACGATGTCGACGCCGGCGTCCTCCTGCAGTTTGACGGCGAGCATGGTGGCGTCGCGTTTGGCGCGCGCCAGCTCGTCGCCCTGTGATTTCCACGGCGCCCACAATTTGTTGGGTTCGGCCAGCCATTCCGGCTTCGGCAAGGAGCCGGCGATCGTGGTTGGAAACAGCATATCGGCCTCCCCGGGGTTATGGTTGAGCGTCTCTCTGCCATGCCTTATGGTCGAGGTACAAGAACAACGAAGGCCGCCCGCGCCGGGTTTCGGCCGCGACGCGGATGACCGGGGAAGCCATGATCGACCTGCATTATGCGCCGACGCCGAACGGCTGGAAAATCTCGATCATGCTGGAGGAACTCGGGCTTCCCTACAAAGTCATTCCCGTCAACATCCGGGCCGGCGAACAGTTTCGCCCCGATTTCCTGGCGATCAGCCCAAACAACCGCATCCCTGCGATTGTCGACCATGCGCCCGCCGACGGCGGCGAGCCGTTTTCGGTGTTCGAGACCGGCGCGATCCTGATTTATCTCGCCGAGAAGACCGACCGTTTCCTGCCAAACGACATGCGCGGCCGCTCCCGCGCGGTGCAGTGGGTGATGTGGCAGATGGGCGGCCTCGGTCCGATGCTCGGCCAGCACGGCCATTTCGCGCTGTATGCGCCGGAGAAAATTCCCTACGCCATCGAGCGCTACCGCGACGAGGCGGCGCGGCTCTATCGCGTGCTCGATACCCAGCTCGGCAAGACCGGCGCCTACGTCGCCGGCGATGATTACACGATCGCCGACATCGCCTGCTTCCCCTGGACCATGACCCATAAGGCGCAGGGCTTTACCCTCGACGATTATCCGAATGTCAAACGCTGGTACGCCGAGGTCCGCGCGCGGCCGCAGGTGCAGGCGGGGCTGGCGATTGGCAAATTCGTCAAAGAGCCGTTCGACGAGGAGGCGCGCAAGAACATGTTCGGGCAGAAAGCCAGGGAGATGGCGAAGCAAAAATAGCAGCCCGTCATTCCGGGGCGCGCGGAGCGCGAGCCCGGAATCCATAACCACGATCGGGGGTTATGGATTCCGGGCCTGCGCCAAGAGGCGCATCCCGGAATGACGAGCATGAATTGGGCTAATTAAAGTGCGCAACAAATCACAAAAGGAAACGCCATGATCGAATTCTTCTTCGACTGCTCCAGTCCCTGGACCTATCTCGCCTTCCACAACATCCAGCCGCTCGCCAAGGAGTTCGGCGAGGAGATCAGCTGGCGGCCGATCCTGGTCGGCGGCATTTTCAACACCATCAACCCGAGCGTCTATGCCTCGCGCGAGCATCCGGTGGAGGCCAAGCTCGCCTACCAGAAAAAGGACATGGCGGATTGGGCGCGCTCGGCGGGGCTTGCGATCAAGATGCGGCCGACGGTATTTCCGGTCAACAGCGTGAAAGCGATGCGCGGCTGCATCTTTCTCGGCAAGGACATGGTGCCGTTCGCGCGCGCGGTGTTCGAGACCTATTGGGGCGGCGACCAGGACATTTCGCAGGACGCGGTGCTGACGGAAGTCTGCAAGAGCCTCGGTATCGATTCGCAAAAGTTCCTCGCAGGGATCGGCCAGCAGGCGATCAAGGATCAGCTCAAGGTCAATACCGATGAAGTGATGGCGCGCGGCGGCTTTGGTTCGCCGACCATCTTCATCGACAGGACCGACATGTATTTCGGCAACGACCGACTGCCGCTGGTCCGCGAGGCGCTGCAACGGCGCAAGGCGAGCGCCGCCTGATGCCGAAGGCGGTGGTCTGCCGCGAGCTCGGCCCGCCCGAGCGGTTGCGGCTGGAGACATTTGCTTCACGGCCGCTGGCGCCGGGCGAGGTGCGCGTCTCCGTTCACGCCGCCGGGATCAATTTTCCCGACATTTTGATGGCGGCGGGCGAATATCAGCTCAAGCCCGATCTGCCGTTCACGCCGGGCGTGGAAGCCGCCGGCGAGGTGACGGAGGTCAATGGCGCTTCCGGCGTCGCGGTCGGCGATCGCGTCATCGTCAAAATGCGCCACGGCGCCTACGCCGACGAGGTCGTGGTGACGCCCGCGCAACTCATTCCGTTGCCATCGACCTTCGACTACGCCGAGGGCGCGACCTTCCTCGCCGCCCACGGCACCGCGTATCACGCGCTGATCGATCGTGGCCAGGTCAGGCCGGGCGAAGTGCTGCTGGTGCATGGCGCCGGCGGCGGGGTTGGGCTGGCCGCGGTCGAGATGGGCAAGTTGTTGGGGGCGACCGTGATCGCGGCGGCCTCTAGCGAAGAAAAACTCGCGGTGGCGCGGGCGAGGGGCGCCGATCATCTCGTGCTGTACCAACGCGAACCGTTTCGCGACGCGGTGAAGCGTATCACCGACGGCCGTGGCGCCGATGTCGTGTTCGATCCCGTCGGCGGCGAAATTTTCGAGAACAGCCTGCGCTGCATTGCCTGGGGCGCGCGCGTCCTCGTGATCGGATTCACCGGCGGCATCGGGCTAGCCCGCACCAACCTGCTGCTGATCAAGGGCGCCAGCGTGCTCGGCGTCCGCGCCGGCGAAGCGGTGCGAAAAAATCCCACGCTCGGCGAGGTGCGCCAGAAGGCGCTGATCGATTGGGCGGAAGCCGGCAAGATTCGCCCGAACGTCTCGCATCGCCTGCCGCTGGCAGATTTTGCGCAGGCGATGCGGCTGTTGATCGACCGCAAGGCAATCGGCCGCGTCGCGCTGATGATGCGCTAGTTGTCATGCCCCGCGAAAGCGGGGCATCCAGTACGCCGAGGCTTCTCGATTCAATCGCTGGCGCCTGCGTTTACTGGATCACCCGCTGGAGCCTGTCATCGGGCGGCGCTTTGCGCCGACCCGTTGGCGGGTGATGACGGCTGAGGGAATTCTCTCACTCATACTCCCGCTCGTTCCACCACGGGAAATAATCCGGCATGTCCGCCGACACCTTGTCCCTGAAAACGGCCGGGCGCTTTTCCAGGAACGACACCACGCCTTCCTTCACGTCGGCGGAGCGGCCGCGGGCGTAGATGCCGCGGCTGTCGACCTTGTGGGCTTCCATCGGATCGTCGGCGCCCAGCATCCGCCACATCATCTGCCGGATCAGGGCCACCGACACCGGCGCGGTTTTCGCGGCGATCTCTCTTGCCAGCGCACGCGCGGTCGGCAGCAACTCGTCCGGCGGCACCACCTTGCTGACGAGCCGGCCGGCCAGCGCTTCCTGCGCCGGAAACACCCGGCCCGTATAGCACCACTCCAGCGCCTGCGAGATGCCGACGAGGCGCGGCAGGAACCAGCTCGAGGCGGCCTCCGGCACGATGCCGCGCTGGGAAAACACAAAACCGAACCGCGCGGCCTCCGAGGCGATGCGGATATCCATCGCAAGCTGCATGGTGACGCCGATGCCGACCGCCGGCCCATTCACCGCCGCGATCACGGGTTTCAGGCATTTGAAGATGCGCAGCGTCACCTGGCCGCCGCCGTCGCGCACATTGGGGTCGCCGTAGTCGACCTTGCCGTTCGCAAGCCGCTTCACCGGGCCGCGCCGCGCGTCTCGGTCAAAGGTGTCGGCGCCCGAGGAGAGATCGGCGCCGGCGCAGAAGCCGCGGCCGGCGCCGGTGACGATGATGGCGCGGATGTTGTCGTCCCTGTCCGCGGCATCGAAGGCGTCGATCATTTCCTTCTGCATGGCGGCATTGAAGGCATTGAGCTTGTCGGGCCGGTTCAGCGTGATCGTGAGAATCTGCTCGGCGACCTCGTATTTGATGGTCTCATACGCCATGGGGATTCCTCCGCTATTATCCTTGATACCATCGTCATTGCCGGGCTTGACCCGGCAATCCATCTTTACGAAGAGGATGGATGCGCGGGTCAAGCCCGCGCATGACGATCAGAGTGCGTTACGCCGTCCTAACCCTTCGGCGGCCTCGGCCACGGCCGCTGCGCGCCACGCAAGCCCTCGAACGCCTTCGCCATGCCGAGCACGCCGAGATCGTCGAAGCGGCGGCCGATGATCTGCACGCCGATCGGAAAACCGCTTTTGCTGAAGCCGCCGTTGATCGAGGCGGCCGGATTTTCCGACATGTTCCACGGTACGGTGTAACAGATGTGTTCGAACGGCTTTTCGGGGTCGTTGATCGGGGAGGCGAGTTCGGCGGCGAAATTCACCACCGGCGACACCGGCGAGATCACGTAGTCGATTTCGCAAAACAGTTTTGCCGCCGCGGCCCGGATCGCCATGGTGGCATTAAACCCCCTGACCACGTCGACACCTGAGAGCTTCGCCCCGGCTTCCGCCCATGTGAGGATATAGGGCAGCGCCCTGGCGCGCTCGGTTGGCGAGAGCTTCGAAAGATCGTCCCACATCCGCGCGCGCCAGAAATTGTCGAGCCCGTCGAGCATCTCGCGCGTCAGGATGCCGTCGACTTCGGTGATGACGGCACCGGCCTGTTCGAAAGCCTTCACTGCCTTGACGGCGACCTCGCGGACCGGCTTCTCCAGTGGCATACCGACGCCGATATCCAGCATCAGCCCGAGGCGCAGCTTGCGCGGTGACTTCTCCAGCGCTTTCCAGTTGAGGCTGTCGGGCGGCAGGCTCATGCCGTCGCGGCGGTCGGGTTTCGACAACACGCTCATCATCAGCGCCGCGTCATCGACGATGCGCGTCATCGGACCGGCGACGCGGCCGACATAGGAGGGGTCGATCGGCACGCGGCCGAGGCTCGGCTTCAGCCCGACCAGGCCGCACCAGCCTGAGGG
>DATNMT010000630.1:0-9981 GCA_035602495.1 Bradyrhizobium sp. | reverse complement strand
GGAATCAAGGAGGTCGACGAGGGTATTTGGCTCGCCAGCTTCATGCACTATGATCTCGGCTACTTCGACCTCGAGCAGAAAACCTTGCAACCCCTCGACAACCCGTTCGGCACGAGGTTGTCACCTATGTCTTAGGTACGTTGTGTTACCTATGTGTCCGGGCTGGACAACTTTATCGATGGTAGCGGGAGAGGGACTCGAACCCCCGACCCCAGGATTATGATCCCCGTGCTCTGGGCATCGGTTGAGTGGAGAGATAATAATCCGAAGAACTTTATCTGCCCTTGAAGTTCGGCGTCCGCTTGTTGAGAAACGCATCCATGCCCTCACGGAAATCTTCGCTCATATAGGCTTTGAGGATGAGATCCTCGCCCTCGTCGCGCGACAAGGTCCGCCGGATGCGACGCACCGCCTCCTTGGTCACTTCGAGCGTGATCGGCGCGTGGCCGGCGACGAGCCTGGCGGTTTCATCGGCGCGCCGCTGCAGCGTCTCGACATCGGGCACCACTTCGTTGAGCAGGCCGAGCGCCAATGCCTCGGGGGCTTCGACCAGGCGGGCCTTGAAAATCAGATCCTTGGTCCGCGCCGGGCCGATCAGCGAGACCAGCCTGGAGATGTTGGACATCGACAGGCAATTGCCGAGCGTGCGCGCGATCGGAAAGCCGATCCGTGTCGTTTCGGTGCCGATCCGGATGTCGCAGCAGGCGGCGATCCCGGCGCCGCCGCCGGTGCAGGCGCCGGCAATGGCCGCGATCGTCGGCACCCGGACGGTTTCCAGCGTGCCCAGCACGCGATCGATCCGCGCCTCGTAGTCGAGCGAATCCTGCGCGGTCTTGAAGGCGCGGAATTGCGAGATGTCGGTGCCGGAGGCGAACGCCTTGTCGCCGGTGCCGGTCAGGATCATCGCCTTGATCGAACGGTCGGCGTTGACGGCCTCGCAGATTTTGGCCATCTGCTCGTACATCGCGAAGGTCAGCGCATTGCGCGCCTGCGGGCGATTGAAGGTCAGGCGCGCGATACCGTCCTCGACGACATAGAGAAGGTCTTCAGCTGCGGTTACCGGGGCGTTCATCGCGCGCTCTTTCTGTTATTGGAGAAGGGTAAAGGTTTCAGGCAACGGCGGCCTTGGATTTCGGCATCGGCAGCACGTCGCGGCCTTTGAGTACATCCATGGCGGCGAGCACGCCGCCGGAGCGATGCGGCACCTTGGCGAGATCCAATCCCATTTCGATACCCGACAGCGTGCCCATCAGCATCAGATCGTTGAAATGCCCGATATGGCCGACCCGGAACGCCTTGCCCTTGATCTTTCCGAGACCGGTGCCCAGCGACATGTCGAAATTTTCCAGCACCGCCTTGCGGAAGGCGTCGGCGTCGTGCCCTTCCGGCAGCCGCACGCCGGTCAGCGCCGGCGAATGCGCCTGCGGTTCCTGGCACTGGGTTTCGAGTCCCCACGCTTTGACGGCGGCCCGCGTCGCGGCGCTGTGGCGCTTGTGACGGGCGAAGACATTTTCGAGCCCCTCTTCCTCGAGCATCGCGATCGCCGTCCTCAGGCCGAACAGCAGATTGATCGCGGGCGTATAGGGCCAGGTGCCAACCTTGTTGAAGGCAATGACCTCCTCCCAGTCCCAATACGACCGCATCGAGGGGCTGGTTTTGGCCACCGCCAGCGCCTTTTCCGAGACCGCGTTGAAGCCGAGGCCCGGCGGCAGCATCAGCCCCTTTTGCGAACCCGCCACCGACACGTCGACGCCCCAGGCGTCGTGCTCATATTCCATCGAACCGAGGCCGGAAATGGTATCGACCATCAGAAGCGCCGGATGCCTGGTCCGATCCATCGCCTGGCGCACGTCGAGCGGATGGGTGACGCAGCCGGTCGAGGTCTCGTTGTGCACGACCATCACCGCCTTGATCTTGTGCTGGCGATCGGCGGCGAGCTTCGCCTCGATCGCTTCCACATCGGCGCCGCGCCGCCAGTCGCCCGGCAGGAAATCGACATCGAGCCTGAATTTGTCGGCGATGCCGTGCCACAGCACCGCGAACTGGCCGGTCTCGGCCATCAGCACCTTGTCGCCCGGCAACAGCGTATTGACGATCGCGGCTTCCCACGCCCCGGTCCCCGACGACGGATAAATCATCACCGGCTGTTTGGTGCGGAACATGCGCTGCATGTCCGCCACCACCGCGAAGCCGAGTTCGGCGAATTCGGCGCTGCGATGATCCATGGGGGGCATATCCATGGCCCGCAGCACCCGGTCGGGGATGTTAGTCGGTCCTGGAATCTGTAGAAAATGCCTTCCAGTATGCAGCGTCATCTGGCGTCCTTCCCGGGGGGTATTCTGGTTCGCAAGCGCTCGAATATCACTATTCGGCGGGCTTGTCCCCCACCCGGCCGGCATCGTCAATGCATAACAAGGTATGCTTGTCCGGTCTTTTTCATTCGGCAGCAACGGGTTGGGCAGCCGCCGGAACGACGTCGTCCGGCTCGAAGGGCGTCTCCGGGTGCATCAGAAACGCCGAGAACCCGCCGAGCAGCAACAATCCCATCGACATCAGGAACGGCAAATACCAGTTGCCGGTGAGATCGATCACGTAGCCGGCCACCAGAGGCGACACGATCGCCGCCAGCGCCGAGCCGCTGTTCATCAGGCCCGCCGCCGTACCCGAGTATTTCGGCGCAATGTCCATCGGCACCGACCAGATTGGGCCGATGATGATTTCGGCGAAGAAAAACCCGCTGGATAGACACAGCGCGACCACCGTGATGTCATGCGTGAACAGGATCGGAAACAGCGACAGCAGCGCACCGGCGAAGCCCGTGACAATGACGCTCAGCCGGGCGAAGCGGATGTTGCCGGTCTTCTTGAGGATGCGATCCGAGAGGATTCCGCCGAAGCTGTCGCCGATCACGCCGGCGAAGAACACGCCCGAGGCAAACAGCGCGGAATTCTTGATATCGAGGCTGTAACTGTTCTTGAAGAACAACGGCAGCCAGTTGAGGTACAGCCACAGCGTCCAGCCGTAGCAGAAATAGGTCAGCGTGACCGGCCACATCCGGCGCAGCAGCGGTCCCCATGGCACCTGCGGCCGCTTGTCGGGCGAGCGTGGCGGGAGCGATGCCAGTTCGGCGTCGGTGATTCCAGGATGATCCTTGGGCTCGTTGCGGAAATACAGCGCCCAGACCACGCCCCATACCAAGCTCACCAAACCGAGGGCGACAAACGAGCCGCGCCACGTCAGCCAAGCCATCAGGGCCGCGATCAAGGGCGGCGTGATCGCATTGCCCAGGCGGGCAAAGGCATGGGTAAGGCCTTGCGCGAATCCGCGCTGGACCGTCGGCGTCCAGTACTGCATGGCGCGGGTCGCGGTCGGAAAGGTCGCCCCCTCGCCGAAGCCGAGCGCGACGCGGGCGATGAACAGCGTCGCCAGGCTGGTGACGAAGCCGGTTGCGATGGTGGCGGCCGCCCAGATCATGCCGCACCAGAACAGGGTCTTGCGCGGCCCGAAGCGGTCGCCGACCCAGCCGCCGATCACCTGGAACAGCAAGTACGGATAGGCAAAGGCGGAGAACACCAGCCCAAGCTGGGTATTGCTGAGGTGCAGCTCTTTCTGGATCTCGCTCGCTGCCGTCCCGATATTGACCCGGTCGATGTAGGTGATGAAGTACATGATGCACAACATCGCCAGCACGACATGGGTGGCCTTGAACCGCAGGCGCATGTTTTCTCTCCCGGCACTCGTTGTTTGCGGCGGCCTCGATCGGGCCGCCGGCGCAGACTTTCGTATCTATTCAGATGTTGACCACCTTCAGGTGATCGGGGGCATTCATCGTGGTGCGCCCCTCCAGCGACGCCATCGCGGCATCGACTCCGCCGGCCCGGTGCGGCACACCGGCGGCGGCCAGTCCCATTTCCACCCCGGACAGAGCCCCCAGCAGGGTCAGCTCGTTGCACTCGCCGAGGTGGCCGATGCGAAACACCTTGCCGGCGAGTTTGGAGAGGCCGGAGCCGAGCGACATGTTGTAATTTTCGAGCGCGACCTTTCGGAACTTGTCGGCATCGTGCCCCGGCGGCATCAGCACCGCGGTCAGCACCGGCGAATATTCGGATGGTTCCAGGCACAGCACTTCGAGGCCCCAATGGGTGACCGCGGCGCGGGTGGCGGCCGCCAGCCTCTTGTGGCGGGCGAACACGTTGTCCAGCCCCTCTTCAAGCAGCATCGCAACGGCTTCACGTAACCCGTAAAGCAGGTTGGTGGCCGGCGTGTAGGGAAAGAAGCCGGCCGCGTTGGGTTTTAACATCTCTTCCCAGTCCCAATACGACCGCGGCATTTTGTTGGTCTTCGCAGCCGCGCGCGCCTTCTCCGAGATGGCGTTGAAGCCGAGCCCCGGCGGCAACATGAATCCCTTCTGCGAACAGCTGACGGTGACGTCGACCTTCCACTCGTCGTGCCGGTAGTCGACCGAGCCGAGCGAGGAGATGGTATCCACCAGAAGCAGCGCGGGATGGCCGGCTCTGTCCATCGCGGCGCGGATATCGCCGACCCGGCTAGTGACGCCGGTCGAGGTCTCGTTGTGCACGACCATCACCGCCTTGATGGCATGCGTCTTGTCCTGCGCGAGTTTCGCCTCGATCGCGGCGGGATCGGCGCCGTGGCGCCAGTCGCCCGGCATGAAATCGACCTCGATGCCCCAGCGCGCCGCCATCTGCCGCCACAGGGTGGCAAAATGCCCGGTCTCGACCATCAACACCTTGTCGCCGGCCGACAGCGTGTTGACGATCGCCGCCTCCCAGGCGCCGGTGCCCGAGGAAGGAAAAATAATGACCGGACCCGCGGTTTTGAAGATCTTCTGGCTGCCGCCGAATACCGCTTTGGCCAGTTCGGCGAATTGCGCGCTGCGGTGGTCGATCACCGGCATGTCCATGGCGCGGAGCACGCGATCCGGCACCGGGCTCGGGCCGGGAATTTGCAGAAAATGGCGTCCCTGGTGCTGGGTCATGGCTTCCTCGCTCGATTTCGGCGATTTATTGCATTCAATTCATCCGGTCGCAACTAACAAATTGTATGCATTTTATTGTCGACGGCGACCCCTTCAAAAGCCTATGTTCCCTGCCCATGAAGCCCCTGATTCCCAGTGAAGCCGCTTCGACCGCGGTCGCCGCCGATCCCGGCCGCGACGAGCCGTCGCTGCATGACGAGATCCTGACCCGGCTGCGCGATCACATCGTCGAAGGCAACATCGCCGACGGCACCCGCGTTCCCGAGCGCCAGCTGTGCGAGATGCTGGGCATCTCGCGCACGCCGCTGCGCGAGGCGCTGAAAGTGCTGGCCGCGGAAGGCCTGGTCGAGCTGTTGCCGAACCGCGGCGCGCGGGTACGGCCGTTGAGCGAACGCGACCTCGCCGAATTGTTCGACGTCATGGGCGGCCTGGAAGGGCTCGCCGGGCGGCTGGCCTGCGAAACCATCACAGATGCCGAAATTGCCGAAATCGAGCGGCTGCATTACGAGATGTACGGTTTTTATTTGCACCGCGACATGCACGGCTATTTTCGCCTCAACCAGCTGATCCACCAGAAAATCGTCGAAGCCTCGCGCAATGCGGCATTAAAGAGCGCTTACCTGAGCTTCGCAGGGCGCATCCGCCGGGTTCGCTATTCCGCTAATTTCGCCCGCAAACGCGAGCGCTGGGGGGAAGCGATGCGCGAACACGAGACCATCCTGGACGCGCTGCGCCGCCGCGCCGGAAGCGAGCTCAGCGACATCCTGTTCACTCATCTGCGCAACAAGCGGATCGCCGCCGTCGAGCATTTGCGCGCGACCCAGCCGGCCTGATGCGGTGAATTTTGCATTCAAAATATAGACAAAATCCGAACCGATCGAATTTCCTTCCCGGCCCCATTTCGAGCGAGCAGAGTTAGTGGGTAGCGATGGGCAATGGGATGTCCAAGAAGGCCTCCATGACGCTTGAAGACCGGTTGGCGCGCGAGACCACGGGCGAGGTCTTGTTCGATTCGTATAGCCGCGGCCGCTACGCGACCGACGCCTCGTTCTATCAGATCATGCCGGCCGGCGTGGTGGTCCCGCGCAGCATCGATGAGGCGCTGCGGGCGCTTGCGATCTGCCGCGACGCCAGGCGCATCGTCACCCCGCGCGGCGGCGGCACCTCGCAATGCGGCCAGACCGTTAATGACGGTATCGTCATCGATTTCTCGAAATACCTGAATCGCATCGTTTCGCTCGACCTCGAGAATCGTTCTTGCGTAGTCGAACCTGGGATCGTGCTCGACGACCTCAACCGCCAGCTCAAGAACCACGGGCTGTGGTTTCCGGTCGATGTCTCGACGGCGTCGCGCGCCACCATCGGCGGCATGGCCGGCAACAATTCCTGCGGCGGCCGCTCGCTGCGTTACGGCACCATGCGCGACAACACGATCGCGATGGATGCGGCGCTGGCCGACGGCACACGGCTGCATTTCGGCGAGGTCGCGCGGGACCTTGCGCAATCGAGTGCGAGCGACGGCGGCCTTGCCTTGTTTCGCGACATGCTCGATCTCGGCGCGCGAGAGGCGGCCGAGATATCGGAAAGATTTCCAAAGGTGCAGCGCCGCGTCGGCGGCTACAATCTCGACGCGTTGGTGCCGCGCAATGCGCCCAACAACCTGGCGCATCTGCTGGTCGGCTCGGAAGGTACCCTCGCCTTCACCACCCAGGTCGAACTAAAACTGTGGCCGATCATTCGCAACAAGGTGCTGGGCGTCTGCCATTTCGGGAGCTTCTACCAAGCAATGGATGCCGCCCAGCATCTCGTCAAGCTGCGGCCGATCGCGGTGGAACTGGTCGACCGCACCATGCTGTCGCTGGGACGCGAGATCGCGATGTTCAAGCCGATCATCGCGACCGCGGTACGCGGCGATCCCGATGCGGTGCTGATCGTCGAATTCGCCGAGGAAGACCAGGCCGAGAATATCCAGCGATTGAAGCAGCTTGGCGAGCTGATGGCCGATCTCAGCTTTGGCTGGGACCAGCCCAAACGCAATTGGGGCGGCGTGGTCGAGATCATCGAACCCGCCTTGCAGACCGCGATCGCCGAATTTCGCGCCGCCGGCCTCAACGTCATGATGTCGATGAAGCAGGAAGGCAAGCCGGTTTCGTTCGTCGAGGATTGCGCGGTGCCGCTGCCGCATCTGGCCGACTATACCGAGCGGCTCAACGGCATCTTCGCCAAACACGGCACCAGCGGCACCATGTATGCCCACGCCTCCGAAGGCTGCCTGCATGTGCGCCCGGTGCTCAACCTGAAGCTCGAAAAGGACGTCAAGGCGATGCGCGCCATCGCCGAGGAAACCTTTGCAATGGTGCGGGAGTACAAGGGCTCGCATTCCGGCGAACATGGCGACGGCCTGGTGCGCTCGGAATTTCACGAGGCCATGTTCGGGGAGCGCGTCATCGCCGACTTCCGCGAAGTCAAACACCGCTTCGATCCGGACAATCTCCTCAACCCCGGCAAGATCGTCGACGCGCCGAAGATGGACGACCGGTCGCTGTTCCGCTACCCGCCCGATTACCGCATCAACGAATTGAAGACCGTGCTCGACTGGTCGGCGTATCCCGGCGCCGGCGACGGTTTTCAGGGCGCGGTCGAGATGTGCAACAACAACGGCGCCTGCCGCAAGCTCGAGGGCGGCGTGATGTGCCCATCATACCGCGCCACCCGCGACGAGAAGGATGTCACGCGCGGCCGCGCCAACACGCTACGGCTGGCGATCTCCGGCCAATTGGGGCCGGACGCGCTGTCGTCGGACGAAATGATGGCGACGCTAAAGCTCTGCGTGTCCTGCAAAGCCTGCCGCCACGAGTGTCCGACCGGCGTCGACATGGCCAAAATGAAGATCGAGGTTCTGGCCGCGCGGGTGGCCAGCCACGGGCTTTCGCTGCGCGACCGCCTGGTAGGCTATCTGCCGCGCTATGCGGGGCTGGCGTCGCGCCTCGCGCCACTCGCCAACGCGCGCAACCACAGCCCCTGGCTGCGAAGCCTGTTCGAGAAATTCGCCGGCATCAGCGCCGAGCGCGCGTTGCCCAAATGGCGCCGCGACGTGTTCAAGTCCGACGCCGAGGCGATGGGTCCTGCCGATGGCCGCGAAGTCGTGCTGTTCGCCGATACCTTCAATCGCGCCTATGAGCGGGAAAATCTCGACGCCGCGTTGCGCGTGCTGGTCGCGGGCGGCTACCGCGTCCATATTCCGCGGCCCGCTGCTCGCGGCCGGCCGCTCTGCTGCGGACGGACGTTTCTCTCGGCGGGCCTGGTCGATCACGCCCGCGCCGAGCTCGGCCGGCTGGTTGCGACCTACGCGCCTTTTGCCGCGCGCGGCGTGCCGATCGTCGGCCTGGAGCCGAGCTGTCTGTTGACGCTGCGCGACGAGTTGCTGTCGCTGCGCTCGGACGAAGCTGCAAAGAGCGTCGGCGCGCAGGCGCTGCTGTTCGAGGAGTTTCTGGTGCGCGAGGCCGAGGCCGGGCGTCTCGCGTTGCCGCTCGGCCCCGTTGCCGGCAAGGCGCTGGTCCACGGTCACTGCCATCAGAAATCGTTCGGCGCATTTAAGCCGGTCCAACAGGTGCTTCGGCTCATTCCCGATCTTGAGGTCGAGACCATCGAATCAAGCTGCTGCGGCATGGCCGGCGCGTTCGGCTATGGCGCGGACACCTACCAGGCCTCGATCGACATGGCCGAACTCTCGCTGCTGCCGGCGGTGCGGCGCGCCGACGCCGACGCGCTGATCATAGCCGACGGCACCTCGTGCCGGCATCAGATTGCCGATGGCACCGAGCGAGCGGCGCTTCATGTCGCACGCGTGCTGGCGATGAGCCTCGCGCGCGCCCAATCCACTGCCTCCCCACCCGCAAAGGAATCGATCCATGTCTGAACTCACCCTCGACGTCGCCCGCAAGATCCTCGACGTCGCTTTGGCCAAGGGCGTCGAGAAGAAGCTGAAACCGCTCGTCGTCACCGTGCTCGACGCGCGCGGCTGCGTCAAAATCTCCGCGGCGCAGGACGGCACCAGCCTGCTGCGCAGCGAGATCGCTCACGGCAAGGCCTATGGCGCGCTGGCCATGGGCATGGGATCGCGGGCGCTGTTCCAGCGCGCGCAGGAGCAGGCTTACTTTGTCGATGCGGTGAACACGCTGGCGAAAGGTCGCCTTGTGCCGGTCCCGGGCGGCGTCCTGATCCAGAGCGGCGGCGTGCTGCTCGGCGCCGTCGGCGTCAGCGGCGACACCTCTGACAATGACGAGATCTGCGCAATCGCCGGCATCGAGGCCGCCGGGCTGAAGGCGAATCCGGGGTAGCGGCAGCAGCGGCTTCGTCCAGCCCCCCTTTCGCGGAGCGGTCATCGGTCCGGCCGGAGGCCGGACCCGTCAGATCAATTCACGCGTGATGGATCTAGTTGAGCGGCAGCCAGACGATGTCGCACGGACCGTTGCAGCGGTTGCAGTGCGCCGGCTGGCCGAAGGTGTTAGCCAGTTCCCATTCCTGCGATTCGTTGCTCCACTGCGCGGTGGCGTGGGAGATGATGTCGTCGGACTGGCAGCTGGCGCAGACGGGCGTCGCGCGTGTCGCCCGCAGGCTGGATATCCTGGCCTGGTCGTGCTTCGGACTGAAAGGATTGAGAAGCGAAGGGTGCGTCATTTCATTCCTCGTACTATCAACCCGAACTTAGCGCGCGAATCATGAGCGTGTCTTTATCGCTTCTCCGTTCTCCTCATTTCGCTGTGGATTGCGTTGATATTCGCCGGGAGTCCGGCGCCTGTCGTCTGCGCCGATCATCCGTGGCAGATATTCGCAGTCGGTGCGACGGCCACTTTTGCTTCGCAAGGATCCGAATCAGGCATCGCGCAGAGGTGAACTCATCCGCGGTATTGTTCGTCACTGACCTTCTCCAGCCAGTCGACGACCTTGCCGTCGAGGGATTCCTGAATGGCGATATGGGT
>DATNMT010000513.1:0-4527 GCA_035602495.1 Bradyrhizobium sp. | reverse complement strand
CGCCTCCGGCTGCGGCGCCTCGAGCGAACGCGCGGAAAACGACACCAGTCCCCAGCCGATCACGAGGACGTGCAGGGCAATCGAGGCAGCCAGTGTCTTGTCGACCTTCACCTGAGAAGCACCCTCACTAGCCCTGCTCGGGCAGGATAACGATACTGGCTCGATAGCCCGCATCCTTCGCAATTCCGAGCACCTTCATCATGTCCGCGTAGCAGGCATCGCGATCGCCGCGGATTTTCACCATGTTCTCGACCCCGGTATTGGCCTCCTTGATCGCCTTGATCTTGGCCCCGAGATCGCTCAGCGCAATCTGGGTTTCACCGAGATAGATCTCGACTTTCGAAGCACAGCTGCCGCCGCTTTTTTTCACGGTCAGTTCCAGCGGCTTGGTATCGATGTTCGACGCCGCGCCGCCGCGCGCCTCGGGCAGGTCGACCGGAATGTTCACCGTCAACAGCGGCGCCGCCACCATAAAGATGATCAACAGCACCAGCATGACGTCCACCATCGGGGTGACGTTGATCTCCGCCATCACCGGCTTGCGCCGGCCGCGGCGTCCGCCACCGGACGAACCTGCCATGTTCATCGCCATGATCGGGTGCTCATGATGCGTTCACAATATACCGTCCCTCAGGTCCGCTCGTCGATCTGGCGCGACAGGATGGCTGAAAATTCATCGGCGAACCCTTCCAGCCGCTGGGCCTGCCGGTTCACCTCGGAAGTGAACTTATTGTAGAAAATAGTCGCCGGAATTGCGGCGATCAGGCCAATTGCGGTGGCAAACAGCGCCTCCGCGATACCCGGGGCCACCACCGCCAGCGAGGTATTTTTCGAGGCGGCGATCGACTGGAAGCTCGACATAATGCCCCAGACCGTGCCGAACAGGCCGACAAAGGGGCCCGCCGAGCCGACGGTCGCGAGCACCAGGAGCCTTCGCTCCAGCCGCTCGATCTCGCGGGCGATCGACACGTTCATGACCTTCTCGATCCGCATCTGCAGGCCGGCGAAGGATCGGGCATGGCTTTCGAACGAGCGTTTCCATTCGCGCATCGCCGCGACGAAACAGGCCGCCATCGATTGGGTCGGTTTCGCCGAAAGCGCGCGGTAGAGTTCCTCGATCGACTGCCCGGACCAGAACGCCTGTTCGAAGCGGTCCATGGCGCGCTTGGTACGCGAATACAGGATCATCTTGTCGATCGCGATCGCCCAGACCCAGACCGAACAGGACAGCAGCCCCAGCATGACCGCTTTCACAATCCAGTGAGCCTGCAGGAACAGCGCGATCAGCGAGACGTCGGCGGATGGCAAGGCTGCCTGCACCTCGGGCATTAGCAATATCCTCTCAACGCTAGTGTCCCAAATCTTCCGGGAGCAAATGGCTGCCGGTTCCACAGGTACGCGGCTGGCGCGGCGAAAAGCGCCGGCGCGAGAGCCTTATTTTTGCGTCGCATGGGGGGCCCGTCCAAAGCCGAGGCCTGCTTCCCCTGCCAACGTGTCAAAACGAGGGCTTTTCGCGCGTCATAACGCCTCTAACCAGACGCCAATCATGGTTAATACCCGGTTACCAATGGGGATTTTGGCGGGGTGGGAAATGATGGCGGCGGAAAGGCTCGTATGTACGAGAGGCGACCGGACCGGGCAATATTCGATCCGTATCAATCAACAATGGCGAATATGCTTCGAGTGGTCCGAGCAAGCAAAGGGTCCGTCGAATGTCGAAATCGTGGACTATCATTGAGTGGAATTAGCACATGGCCCGCCCCGCAATTCATCCCGGTGAAATCCTCGCCGACGAGTTGAACGAGCTTCAGATCACGCCGACCGAACTGTCGCGGCAGATTGCGGTGCCGCCAAACCGCATCTCGCAAATCATTCAGGGCAAACGCGCCATCACCGGCGACACGGCGCTCCGCCTCGGGCACTGGTTTCAGACCAGCGCCCAATTCTGGCTCAATCTGCAATCGGCCTATGATCTGCGCATTGCCAATGAGGCAATCGGGCGAGAGGTCGCAACGCTTCCAACCAGGCTTACAAGGCGCCGCGCCGGCGCATAAAACAAAACCGCCCGTTTGCTTTTCGCAAACGGGCGGCTCGGTCGCCGTCAGGCGGTATGGGGGGCACAGCGCCTGAGGCTCTTTCAAAACTCAGGGCTGCGGTTGGCCGTCCTGGGGCGGCGGCGTCGGACGCGTCCGGTGCTGCGCCATGAACTGGTCGAACTCTTCCTTGTCCTTGGCGTGGCGCAGCCGATCGAGGAAATCCTTGAACTCGGTTTGCTCTTCTTCCAGCCGCCGCAGGGTCTCCATGCGGTACTCGTCGAAGGCGCGGTTGCCGCTAGAGGGCGGGCCAAACGGGAAGCCGCGGCGCTCCATGCGGTTCTTCATGCGCTCCATCTTGTTCGACCAGCGGTCGTGATTTCCCCAACAAGCCATTTTTCTGCTCCCGAGTGTGAAAAAGAGAAGGGCGAGTCCGATCGGCCACCAGATGATGAAACCGAGCACGGTCACGGCGATCCAGCCGGGATGCCAGGGCGAATCGAGCATATGCGGGCGGTGGTAGGGCTCTTCAGCGGGACCGCGCCAGCGATTGACATCTGCGGTGTAGGCCATTTCCCTCTCCATGACGGCATCACGCCGTTGTGAATGTAAATAACATTTACATACCTAAACCATCCGGGGCCGTTGTCAAGCCGGGCGCTAGTCGCGCATTAAAATTTATTTAGGCGTGCCCCAGGGACCGGAAGGCGCACCGGAGGTCGGACCCGATGGGCCGGCCGGCTTTTGCTCCGGCGGGCCGGCGGGCCGGCGGTCGGTCCGGAAACCGAGGCCGCGCAGATAGATCAGCACTTCGGCTTCCAGGAGATCCTCCGCCGACATCGGCAGCTTGCGCCGCGCCGCATCGCCGCGGGCGAACAGCGAGGCCACGCCGTGCGACATCGACCAGATATGCAGCGCCATCATCAGCGCCGGCGGGCGTGGCGTGCCCGGCGGCGCCAGCGCCGCGAGCCGTTCCGCGGCAGCCCGGATGATGCCGAACGCGCGCTCGCTTGCCGCCAGTAATGCGGGGTTGAGGTCGACCGGAAGCCCCGATTCGAACATCGCCGAATAGAACGCGGGCTCGGCGCGGGCGAACGCGAGATAGGCCTTGCCGACCCGCTCGAACGCGGTGACCGTGTCCGGCCGGCCATCGTCCCATGCTGCCGTCAGCACCGCCTCGAACTGTTCGAAGCCGCGCTGCGCGATACTCGAAAGCAGTTCGTCGCGATCGCGAAAGTGCCGGTACGGAGCCGCCGGGCTGACGCCAGCCATGCGCGCGGCATCGGCAAAGGTAAAACCGGCCGCGCCCTTCTCGGCGATCAGCCCGAGCGCCGCCTGCAGCAGCGCCTCTTTCAGATTGCCGTGGTGGTAGCCGCGCTCGGCGCGGCCTTGTTCCTTGCGCCAGCTCATGTGAAAGGCTTTTACATGAGCCGCGCGCAAAGGTCACTAGCGCGGACATGGTCGCCGCCCGACATTCACGTGAATGAACGCGCCCCCGACAAGCCGTTAACCACCCGGGATCGGCAGCACAGGCATGATCTCCACAGCCTCGCCAGGAAAGATCGCAAAGTGCGGATGGTGCTCGAACATCCTAGCCGCGGCTTCGTGCGATTCGGCGCGAACGACGGTAAAGGCGCCCATCTCGTTGCTGACGTCGGCAATGCCGCCGTGGCCGACCCGCTTGGTCTTGCCGAGCGGTCCGCCCATCGCGGCGAGCGCGGCCTGGTGCTTCTCCACCCACGCCTTCCAGGCGGCGATGCCCGCTTTCTCCTTGGACTTTCGCTCGGTCTCGGACAGCGCGTTCCATGCGGCCATCTTCGCGCTGGTTTTGCTGCCGACGAAGACGGCAAGATAGGTATCGCTCATCGTATGTCTCCCTTGGTTGTCCGGATCAGTTCTTGCGGCCCTGCAGTTCCGCAAATCCCGCCGCCGCTTCCTGGACGTCGGCGGGAAAGTCCGCCATCTCCTGCACCTGACGGATCTCGATGATCTCGTTGTTGGAGGCCGGGCAGCGCTTCGCCCAGGCGATCGCCTCCTCGCGCGACTTGACGTCGATCATCCAGTAGCCGCCGAGCACCTCCTTGGCCTCGGTGAACGGGCCGTCGGTCACCACCGGCTTGCCGCCGGCGAAGGACACCCGAGCGCCCATCGATGGCGGATGCAGGCCGTCGAGCGTGATCAGCACACCGGCCTCTTTCAGCGCCTCGTTGTATTTCATCATCGCGGCCACCGCCTCGGCGGGCGGCATCGTGCCCGGCGCCGCCGTCTCGTAACCTGCGGGGATCATCAACATCATGAATCGCATCGTCACTCTCCGTTTCGAATTTACTGCGGCGGCCTCGATCTTCGAACCGGCGCTCAGACTTAGGACGAACCGGGTTTCGCGTCACCGACAAAACCGGCGGAATTATTTCGGGTGGTCTGTGCTCCGGGGATTCTCCTGTGCGCGCTCGAAGCACCTGTTACGTTGAGACACCCCCCACCCCCGACCCCG
>DATNMT010000624.1:0-14347 GCA_035602495.1 Bradyrhizobium sp. | reverse complement strand
TCCTCCAATCGACCGAAGACGGTGGGCACGGCGTAAGGACGCCTTTGCCCACCCTACGAAAAAGGCCGCCGGTGTTTCCACGCGGCGGCCCAAAAAAATCCAACAAAGATAAACCTCAGTCGAACAGCGCGTCGATGTCATTCTGCGAGGCGTGGCCGACGTCGCCCTCGAGCTTCGGGCCGTTCAGCAGCCGGGAATCGCCTTCGCGTTCGTCGACGTGTGGCGGCGCGTGCGCCTTGATCGCATCGACACCGCCCCAGATATCCATCATGACGTGGATGTGGTTTTCGATGAACTTCATCGTGCCCATCACCTTGCTGATGCGCTGACCGGTGAGGTCCTGAAAGTTGCAGGCCTCGAAGATGGAGACGACGCGTTCCTGGATTTCCTCGCTGAGGAGCTTCTGCTGGTCCGGCGATGTTACCTTGGATAGCGCGCTCGCGGCCTGATCGATCGCCTCCGCGGCTTCCAGAATTTGCTGGGTGGCCTGCTCGGTGCCGCCGACCACGGCGCCGAGCTCGCCGTTGACTTTGGCCATTTCCTCGCCGTTGAAGCTCTTGCCGTGCAGCACGGCGATTTCCCGCTTGGTGCGGCTGATGGCATCGTGGATCAGGTCGATTTCGATCTTGAGCTTTTCGCATTGCTCGATCTGGGCGCGATAGGTCTCGAGCAGGCCATGGGCCTCGGCGATCTCGCGCGAGACCGACTGGCCGATCGTTTCCCTCGCCGCGCCGCGGTCGCCGCCGGCCATCTGGGCACGGATCGCGCGCAGTTCGTTCATGATCTCGCGATGGATGGGACCGAGGTCGCCGTCGGCGACCGCTTGTGCCGACATGTCGCCGCCGTTGATGGCTTCTTCGATACGAAAGCGTCTGCGATGAACCGGCATGAGATTGTTCCTGACCTTCACTCCTCGCGTTTTACCCATATGCGATTTAACATGAGGTTCACGCCGGAACTGCCGTGAGCGCATGGCGCGCCACCACACACCAACGATTAACCATGCGCACCCGCCGTTCATCGAAAATAAACGCTACCCGATGAAAGCGCGCCGAATTGGCGACGTGGTGAATCGAAAAGCCGTTTCCGTTTACCAAACCGATGCGGTTTTGATTTTATATGAATGGCGTGCGAGGGCGCTTTCGTGAAGCGCCCGAGAACAACAGTTTCAACAAGACGAAACAGTACAGAGTACGTCGATGTTCAAAACCATGTCTGCTGCGCTCCTCGCGGGCGCATCCTGCCTCGCGGGCCTCGATCAAGCCGAAGCCATCGATGTCACGATCGCCTCCGAACCCAATGTGATCTACGCCGATCAATCCGCGCGGCAGCCCGTGCCGGTGCGAACCGCCTATGCCGAGCGTTCCAATATGGGCGGCGGCTTCATCGAGTTCCTGTTCGGCGACGGGCCGGGCCAGGGCGAACGCTATCAGCAGCAGCCGGCTTACCAGCAGCAGCCGTCATACCAGCCGCCGGGCCCGTTGTTGCCGCAGGCGATGCCGCAGCAGGAAGAGGCCAACGATCCGGCGCAGCACCGCTTCGATCCGAAATTCGAAAAGCAGGTGGTCGACTATCACGGCAAGGAAGGCCCCGGCACCATTGTGGTCGATACGCCGAACAAGTTCCTGTTTCTGGTGCAGGGCGACGGCAAGGCGTTGCGCTACGGCATCGGCGTCGGCCGCCCCGGTTTCACCTGGTCGGGCGTCAAGCAGATTTCCGCCAAGAAGGAATGGCCGGATTGGACACCGCCGCCGGAGATGCTGGTGCGCCGCCCGGATCTGCCGCGGCACATGGAAGGCGGCCCGGCAAATCCACTTGGCGCGCGCGCGATGTATCTGGGATCGTCGCTCTACCGCATCCACGGCTCCAACGAGCCCTGGACCATCGGCACCAACGTCTCGTCCGGTTGCATCCGGATGCGCAACGAGGACGTGATCGATCTTTACGGCCGGGTCAATGTCGGCGCCAGGGTCGTCGTCATCTGATTTTCCGGCGATGGAACGAAAGCGGCCGCCCGATCGGGCGGCCGTTTTGTTTTTTGTCGTTTGCGGAAATAGCGATCAGGCGTAGTCGCTGTCGCCGTCACCGCCGAAATCATCGGAATCCATATCGGTGTCGTCGTGATCATCGTCGTCATCGTTTGGTCCGGCATCGTCGTTCGACGCGGTGTCGTACAACCCCGCGCGCGAAGCGTCATCGGCGCGGTCCGCGGAGCCGCCGATGTCCTTGATCCCGGCATCCTGCGCCAGCGTGCTGCCGGACTGGTCGGTCAAGGGGCTCTGGCTTGCGGTGTCGCCAAAGGCGCTCGGAGTGCCAAGGGCGTGATGGCCGCCGCCCATCATCGAGCGGATGCCGCCGAGCAACAGCGATCCGCCGACCATGCCGGCCGCCGCCGCTGCCGCTGTGCCCAGGAACGAGCCGCCGCCGCCGACCGGCCCCTGCGGCGCGCCATAGGGCTGACCGTAGGGCGGCTGATCATAGTGTCCCGGGGATTGCGCCTGCTGCATCACCTGGCCGCTGTTCCATACCGGGCGGCTGGCCGGCGCGGCGGGTGGCGGAACATTGGGCACCGAACCGCGCGGCTGGCCTTGCCCGAAGATCGTCTCGCGCATCGAATCAAGGAACCCGCCACCGGATGGTTGCGGTTGGCCTGCGCCCGCGGCCTCCAGTTCCTGGATGCGGCTGTTGGCGCGCTTCAGCGCTTCGTCCTGCACCAGCACGGTCTGCACCAGCGCGTAAACCGCGTTGGGCGCATTACGCAGGCCTTGGACGATGGCGGCCGTTGCTTCCGGATCGCGCGGCGCGCTCTCCAGTTTGGCGAGCCGGTCGAAAAGATCGTCGATCATTTGGCGTTCTTGCGGTGTCATGGATTTTCTCCTCGCTTCGAAGCGCAGCGGAGATGTAGGGGGGCTTTGTGTCGCCGAAAGTGTCGCGGCGCATTAAATTCGGGTATGCGACAAGGTGCCCGGGGATCGTTGACCGATATCAGCCCAATGTAACTTTATTCGCGGCCAAAAGCGGCGGGAAATACGCGCCGCCGAGGAAAGCGTGTTCAACTTCGCGCTGGGTGGTCAGCGGGTCGAGGCTAACAAGCGTGTCGTCGACAAAGCCGGGATGACACATGATGAGCCCGCCCTCCGGCATCCCGTCGAGAAATTCGCCCATCAGGGCGCCGAAATCGGGCCGCCCCGAGAAATCATAGGCTCCCGCGAATCCGGCATTGCAGGCGATATCGGCGCGCGCGGCGAGGCTACGAAACTTCGCACTCAGGAGGTCGAGAACCAGCGCCTTCGGAGAGCCGAGCCGCCGGGCCAAGGGTTGATCGCGTCGGCACTGGCGAACCCAGGCGCCGGGCGCGGCCTGCTTCACCGCGGCAAGGAAGGCCTCGCGCACCCGAGGAAATAGCTGCACATGCTGGTGGCCGTCGACGAAATCAGGCGGGCGGCCGAACATGTCGGTGAACGTCGAAAGCTGCACCATCAACTCGGCCTGGATGATTTCGCCATCGAGCCGGCGTAACAGCCCGGCGCACAACAGTTTCGGCAACCTGGGGAACATGCCGCCATCAATGGGCCTGAAGTGCATGGTCAGCGGCCGAAACGGCGCCGTCAGCGTGATGTGCAGGCCGACCGCGCAACGCGGGCTGTTGGCGGCGGCGGTCTGCAGCGCCCCGATTTCGTCGCGGCCGACCGAAGGCCCCACCACCATCACCGAGGTCGCATTGAGACGGCCGCGTTCGATCAGGTCGCGAATGGCGCGGTTGACGCCGGGGCTGAGACCATAATCGTCGGCGCACAGCCAGATCCGGCGTGGCGGCGCGGCGTCGTTCATTCCGCGGCGGTCCTTTCGCTTTCGTTTGTGGCCGCCTCGGCGTGCTTCTCGCTGTGTTCGGCGACAAAATAGATCGGACGCGCCTTCAGCTCGGAGAGGATCTTGCCGATATATTCGCCGACGATGCCGATCATGATCAGCTGCACGCCGCCGATCGTCATCAGGCCGACCACCAGCGAGGGATAGCCGGGGACCGATTTGCCGGTGGTGAAAGTTTCCCACAGGATCGAAAGCCCGAACAGAAAGGCCCCGGTGGCGAGCAGGACGCCGAGCAGGCTCGCGAATCGCAGCGGCGCCACCGAAAACGATGTCAGCCCTTCGATCGAAAGCCCGACCAGCCGGCCGGCGCTGAAGGTGGTCATGCCGTGGGCGCGGGCCGCGGGCTCGTAATCGACGCGGATCTGGCGGAAGCCGATCCAGCTTGCCAGTCCCTTGAAGAAGCGATTGCGCTCGGGCAGCTGCCGCAACGCGGCTACAGCGCGCGGCGACAACAGGCGGAAGTCGCCGGCGTCCTCCGGGATCTTCTGCCGCGCGCCCCAGTTGATCAGCGCGTAGAAGCCGTGCACGGCCAGCCGCCGCAACAGCGATTCATTGTCGCGATTGGCCTTGGCGGTATAGGCCACGTCATAGCCGCCATCGACCCAGTGGCTGACCAATTGCTCGACCAGATCCGGCGGATGCTGGCCATCGCCGTCCATGAACAGCACCGCACCGCGCCGGGCATGATCCAGCCCAGCCATTAACGCGGCTTCCTTGCCGAAATTGCGCGACAGCGACACCACCTGGACATCCAGCGCGTCGGCCTTGAGCGCGCGCGCGATGGACAGCGTGGCGTCGGCGCTGCCGTCATCGACATAGACGACCTCGCAGTTCAGCCCGTAACGCCGCCGCAGCGCCCTTGCCAGCGCGCTCAGACGTTCGTGCAGAAGCCCAAGCCCCGCCGCCTCGTTATACAGCGGCACGACGATCGACAGCCCCTGCGCCGCGGCGGTGGCCGCGGTGGTGGACAGGCTAGAAACGTCGGTACCCAGCATCATCGATCAGGTTCCAAACAGGCCAACATCACAGCATATGCTATTCGTCGCTTTCTGTCGCAACGATGAACGGACATGCGCCTTACCGCCGCAGGAACGTCTCGAGCCTGGCGAACAGCGGATTGTCGCGATCCAGCACATAGTCGAGCGAGGCCACCGACACCGTGTTGGCGCCGTGGGCGCGAAGAAAACTGCCGAGCGCGTAGAGCTGCGCCGGCGGGCAGTGCAGCGTCACCATGCCGGACGAAGTCGGGCCGCCGAACGGCGAGACCACGCCGAACCGGTTATGGGCTTCCGCCAGCAGTGTTGCGTCGCACTCCTTGAAACGGGTGCGGACTTCCCGGTATTTGCTGGCCCGGGCGCGCGCGGCGATGTGATCCAGAATCACCCGCGCGGTCTCTCTGGCCTCGCCCGACCAGTCGGCGTCCTTCGAGGCCACCAGGTTGGCCTGGCTGCGCAGGATCACGCCGTCGTCGAGCACTTTGAGGCCGTTGGCGGCGAGCGTGGTGCCGGTGGTGGTGATGTCGACGATCATCTCGGCGGTGCCGACCGCGGGCGCGCCTTCGGTGGCGCCGGCGCTCTCGACGATGCGATAGTCGACGATGCCGTGCGAGGCAAAGAAGCTCCGGGTCAGGTTGATGTATTTGGTCGCGATCCGCATCCGCCGGTTATGCTGGGCGCGGAAGCCGGTGGTGACATCGTCGAGATCGGCCATGGTGCGCACATCGATCCAGGCCTGCGGCACCGCGACCACGACATTGGCGCTGCCGAAGCCGAGATTGTCGATCAGCAATACGCGCTTGTCGGCGTCCACAATGCTTTCGCGCACCAGGTCCTCGCCGGTGACGCCGAGATGCACCATGCCGCGCGAAAGCTGCCAGGCGATCTCGCTCGCCGACAGATAGGCGATCTCGACATTGTCGAGGCCCGAGATGGTGCCGCGATAGTCGCGCGCGCCGCGCGGCTTTGCCAGCGCGAGCCCGGCGCGGGTGAAGAAGGCTTCGGCGTTTTCCTGCAGGCGTCCCTTGGAGGGAACGGCGACGACGAAGGGCGCGCTCATGACGCGCTCCCGGGGTTGCGCCCCAGCCTGGTCAGCGCCTCGACCCAGACCGAGAAGCCGACCGCGGGGATCGGGGCGGGCGCGCCCAGCTGGGTCATCAGCCCGTCATAGCGCCCGCCCGCCACCAGCGGCTCGACGCCATTTCCCTTATTGTGCAGTTCGAATTCGAAGCCAGTGTAATAATCGAGGCCGCGCCCGAACGAGGTGGAAAACCGCGTCCTGGCGGTATCGATGCCGCGCGCGGCCATGAAGCCGACCCGGGTTTCGAGCTGGTCGATCGCCGCGGTGATGTCGAGTTTGGCGTCGGCCGCGAGCGTGCGCAATTGCGCGATCGCGTCGCCGGGATCGCCTTCGATGGCCATGAACCGCTTGATGAGGCCGAGCGCGTCGGGCGGCAGCGCGCCGCTTTTCAGGGTCGACTGCTCGAGGAAGCGATCGGCGATTTCCGAGACCGTGCGTCCGCCGACATTGGTGGTGCCGGCAATCGACATCAGGTCGGTCACCAGCGCCAGCGCCGCGTTGCGGTCGGAACCGGCGAGCGCCGCCAGCACACCCTCATATTCATTGTGGCCGGGGCCGGTCGAAAGCGTGATGCGTTCGATGTCTTGCGCGAGGTTGATCTTGCGGTTGAAATCCTTGAGCAGCCTGCGACGCCACACCGGATAGAGGTTGAGCGCCTTGATCAGCGCATTGAACAGCGCCACGTCGCCGGTGCGGATTTCGACCTCGCTGAGGCCGAACGCACCGGTCGCCTGCAGGGCAAGTGCCAGCATCTCGGCATCGGCCGCGGCGCGATCCTGCCGTCCGAAGGATTCGATGCCGGCCTGCAGGAATTCGCTTGGCCGGCCGCCGCGATAACGGAACACCGGCCCGAGATAGCTGAAGCCGGCCGGCTGGCCGCAGCGGTCGGAGGCGAGATAGTCCCGCGCCACCGGAATGGTGAGATCGGGGCGCAGGCACAGTTCCTCGCCGCTGGCGTCGGTGGTCAGATAAAGGCTCTTGCGGATGTCCTCGCCGGAAAGGTCGAGGAACGGCTCGGCCGGCTGCAGGATCGCCGGCTCGGCCTTGACGTAGCCGGCCTGCGCGAACGGCAATAGCAGGGCGTCCGCCCATGCGGCGGTTCCGGTCGCACGGGGGGCGGCGGTCAGGGTCATCGGAAGGTCCAAATATCGGGCCAAAACGGGCCCAAAGCCTGAGCTGGCGCAGCCCTTTAGCATGGCCGCGGCCCGGTTTCGACAGGGATCGGCCAAGTGGCTTAACGGCCTGCAACCTATCCGCCTACGTCGGTACCGGTCCAGTCGCCGAGCACGGCCTGCACCAGCCCCAGCGCCGCCACTCCGGCGGTGTCGGCGCGCAGCACCCGCGGCCCCAGCGAAAGCCTTAAAGTTCGTTGCTGTCGCACCAGGATGGCGCGCTCCTCCTCGGCAAACCCGCCTTCGGGGCCGATCAGGACGTCGATCCCGTCGGCCGCCTGCTCGGCTTGCAGCGCCCGCAGCGGATTTGTGACGTCGGCGGCCTCGTCGCAGAAGACCAGCAGGCGCCGGCCGTCGCGTCCGCCGAGATAGCGATCGAGGGTCACCGGCTCGGCGACCTCGGCGAGGCTCAGGATGCCGCACTGTTCGGCGGCCTCGATGACATTGGCGCGCATCCGCTCGCCGTTGACCCGCGAGACCTGGGTGAAGCGGGTCAGAACCGGCTGCAGCCTTGATGCCCCCATCTCCACCGCTTTCTGCACCATGTAGTCGAGCCGGGCATGTTTCAGCGGCGCAAACACGTAAACGAGGTCGGGCAGGCGGTCCTGCGGTCGGGTCCGGGCCATGATGGCAAGGCTGTCCGGCCGCTTGCGGCCGGCGATCGCGGCCTGCCATTCGCCATCGCGGCCGTTGAACACCAGGATCGAATCACCTGCGGAAAGCCGCAGCACATTGCCGAGGTAATTGCTCTGGCTGCGCTCTAGCGTGACGGTTTCGCCCGCGGCAAGCGGCGCATCGACGAACAGCCGCGGTTGATTGAAATCGAATTGGGGCATGGCCTGAATTCCAATTGCCCCCGCCTTTTAGCCCAAAGCACTAGAATTAATGCAATAATCGGGTTCCGGGCGCGGCGCTACGCCGCGCTGTCGCCAAATTCCACGGGTTGTTAAGAACCCGCTGGAATCGTAAAAGGCCGTAATCGAAGTCGCTCTTCTATCGGGAAGATATTGGGGTCCCGTGGACCTTGCCGGAGAAACAGCTGTGATCATCCGCCGCCTGATTGTGCCGCTCGCCGTGGCGGCGGTAACCGTCCACGCCGGCCACGCCTTTGCCCAGGGCGCGTTTCCCGCGCCGCTGCCCAATCAAACCGTCCAGCCCAACGATCCGGCGTTTCCGCCGGTGAACGGCGCGGCGCCGGCGGCTTCGTTTCCGGTGCAGGGTGCGGCTCCGATCACCGGCTCGGGGTTCGAGCGGGGACCGGCACCGCCGTCGCAGGCCGGCGGTCCCTCGGCGGACTGCATGAACGGATTCGTCCCGCTGCGCGAAGAGGCGGAGAAGCGCGGCAAGCTGATCAAGGCCGCGAGCGACCGCCATGCGCCGCCGGATGAAGCCTGCAAGCTGATCGCCAATTTCGGCCAGGCCGAGACCAAGATGATCAAATATGTCGATACCCACGCCGCGAAATGCGGAATTCCGCCGCAGATATCGGAGCAGCTGAAGGCCGGCCACAAGAACACCGAGATCATGCAGAAGAAGGTCTGCGACGTCGCGCAGCAACAGCAGCAGAGGGGACCGGCCGGTCCGAGCCTGAGCGAAGTGCTGGGCTCGTCGGCGTCGGTTCCGGAAGCGACGGCCACCAAGAAGGGCGGCAGTACCTTCGATACGCTGAACGGCAACGTCCTCACGCGATGAGCGGCGCGGCCGCGCGGGTTGCCGATTCAACCGGCAACTGGGTCGACACCCACGCGCCGCAATGGTCGCGGCCCTATTTGCGGCTCTCCCGTCTCGACCGTCCGATCGGATCGTGGCTGTTGCTGCTACCATGCTGGTGGTCGGCGACGCTGGCCGCCGGTGTTGCGCACAGCATCGCCCAGTTGCCGCTCACGATTGCGCTGTTCTTCATTGGCGCCTTCGCCATGCGCGGCGCCGGCTGCACCTGGAACGACATCACCGATCGCGACCTCGACGCCAGGGTGGAGCGGACGCGATCGCGGCCGATCCCCGCGGGCCAGGTGAGCGTGCCGCAGGCGCTTGTCTTTCTGGTGGCGCAGGCGCTGATCGGCCTTGCGGTGCTGTTGCAGTTCAACCGTTTCGCGGTCGCGACCGGCATCGCCTCGCTGGTCATCGTCGCGGTCTATCCGTTCATGAAGCGGATCACCTGGTGGCCGCAGATCGTGCTGGGGCTGGCGTTCTCCTGGGGCGCGCTGATGGGATTTGCGGTGACGTTTGCGCGGATCGATGCGACGGCGCTGGCGCTCTACGCGGGCTCGATCGCCTGGGTGATCGGCTACGACACCATCTATGCGCACCAGGACGCCGAGGACGACGCGCTGATCGGCATCAAATCGACCGCGCGCCTGTTCGGCGCACGCACGCATCGGGCGCTGATCGTCTTCTACGGGCTGGCGGTGGTCTTGATCGGCGTAGCCCTCGGGCTCGCCGGGGCGCGGTGGTCGGCATGGATCGGGCTTGCCGCGTTCGCCGCGCATCTGGCCTGGCAGATCACGCGGCTCGAGATCGCCGATCCGGCACTGTGCTTGCGCATCTTCAAATCCAACCGCGATGCCGGGCTGTTGCTGTTTGCCGGGCTGCTCGCGGATGCGCTGATGCGGGCAGGAGTGTAGGGCTCAATCCCGCGCGATGATCTCGCGCTCGCCCTGATGGAGGTTGGCCGGATTGAGCAGGTCGCCGGCACGCCGCCGCACCAGGAATTTCGGCCGCCGCGCGCGGATCGCGTTGTGACGGCGGCGGCGCGCCGCCGGCTCGGCCGGCTTGTCTTGCGGCAATTGCGGAAGCGCGAAGATCTCGCTCCACATCCGCCAGGCGGACGCGATTTCGTCGGCATCGGAGCTCACGCAGAGCGGAATAGTCAGCGACGGATCGCGGTGCACCAGCACCAGCATCTGCGCATCGTCGATGCCGCGCAGCGCGACGCCGAGAAAGTCGCGGACGCGAACGTTGACCGCCATCTGCATGCCATGCAGGGCACGGCGCAGCACCACGCGTTCGCGATGAAGTTCGATGTTGCGCACGCCGCCGTCGGCACGGGTGTCGTGCGCGTCGAAGCGGACCGGCAAAGAGAGAGGGTCGAGCCGCAAGGCGCGGCTCGACCCGGCGGGATTGATCCCGCTTGTTGATGTTTGACGCCTCACGGCTTTGTCTCCCCGCCGGGATTATGTTCCCGGTCGATACGCGAGAGCATGCCAGAGCCGCCTCCGAAATCGCTTAAAAAGGCTGGTTAACCCGGCGTCACCTGCCCCGCATTCGCCCGCATGATTGACAAGTGCTTGGCCCACATGATTGACGAGGCGTTGCGATGAAACGCGAAATGTTTGGCTTTTCGCTCGCGAAAATGCTTGAAATCCCTGTGAATCAGGCACATCTGATGGACTCCTGATTTGCAATCGGGCCGGTTGCAATCCTCCTTGAATCCCCGGGATTTTGTTCGTGATCTCTTCACCATCCGCCGTTTCCGCGCTTTCACCCGATGCCGCAACCTCCGACCTGTTCGATCAATCGGCGCTGAGCACGCTGGCACAGCGCCTGGTCGAGGCAGCGAGGCGCGCCGGCGCGGACGCCGCCGACGCGGTCGCGGTGCGCGGCGTTTCGCATGGCGTCGAGGTGCGCGACGGACGCGTCGAGGAATCCGAGCGCTCGGAAGGCGACGATGTCGGACTGCGCGTGCTGGTCGGACAGCGCCAGGCGGTGGTCTCGACCAACGACGTCAGCGGCGATGGCGTGGCCAAACTCGCCGAGCGCGCGGTGGCGATGGCGCGGGTCGCGCCCGACGACAAATATGTCGGATTGGCCGACCCGTCCTTGCTGGCCCGCGATTTCCCCGATCTCGATCTGCTCGACCCCAAGATACCATCGACGTCCGAACTCGAACGCCGTGCCTGCGAGGCGGAGGCCGCAGCCCTTGCGGTCAAGGGCGTCAGCAAATCCGGTGGTGCGTCGGCATCGAGCGGAATCGGCGGCATGGTGCTGGTGACCTCGACCGGCTTCCACGGCTCGTATCTGCGCTCGAGCCAGGGCATCTCGATGACCGCCATCGTCGGCGACGGCACCGGCATGGAGCGCGACTACGACTATACCTCGGCGCCGCACGCGGCCGACCTCGATTCGCCCGAAAGCGTCGGCCGCAAGGCCGGCGAGCGCACGGTGGCGCGCGCCAATCCGCGCAAGGTCGAGACCTGCAAGGTGCCCGTGGTGTTCGATCCCAGGGTGTCGGGGTCGCTGGTCGGCCATCTCGTCGGCGCGGTGAACGGCGCCTCGATCGCGCGCAAGACCAGTTTCCTGAAAGACCGGCTCGGGCAACAGCTGTTCGGCAAAAACATTCGCATCATCGACGATCCGCTGCGCCGGCGCGGGTTGCGCTCGCAAACCTTCGACGCCGAGGGCGTCAAGGTCAAAAAACTCGCCATCGTCGATGAGGGCGTGCTGACATCGTGGCTATTGGATTGCGCTACCGCGCGCGAACTCGGGCTGGTCACCACCGGTCACGCCCATCGCGGCGTCTCCTCGTCGCCCTCGCCGGGGCCGTATAACCTGCATCTCGAAGCGGGCCAGGCGACGCCGGCCGAACTGATGTCCGACATCAAGCAGGGGTTTTACGTCACCGACCTGATCGGCTCCGGCGTCAACGGCGTGACCGGCGATTACAGCCGCGGCGCCTCCGGCTTCTGGATCGAGAACGGCAAGATCAGCTATGCGGTGAGCGAGGTGACGATCGCCGGCCATCTGCTCGAGATCTTCAAATCGATGGCGCCGGCCAACGATCTGGAATTCCGCTACGGCGTCAATGCGCCGACCGTGCGCATCGAGGGACTGACGCTTGGGGGACGCTAGCGCCGAGCGCGTGCAGGAGCGGATTTTGACGCGCGACGCCGCGCTGTTGCGGGAAACCGTGCGCGAGGCGGGCCTGCTGGCGCTGTCGCTGTTTCGCACCGAACTGAAGAACTGGACCAAGGGCGCATCGTCGCCGGTGTCGGAGGCCGATATCGCCGTCAACGATCTGCTCGAGAGCAGGCTGCGCGCGGCCACGCCGGATTACGGCTGGCTCTCGGAAGAGAGCGTCGACGACGAATCCCGTCTTGGCAAGCATCTGGCCTGGATCGTCGATCCGATCGATGGCACCCGCGGCTATCTCGCCGGCCGCGAAGACTGGTGCGTCAGCGTGGCGCTGGTCGAGGACGCTTCCCCGGTGCTGGCGGCGGTGTTCGCGCCGGTCACTGACGAATTTTTCTTTGCCGCGCGCGGGCAGGGCGCCGAGCGCAACCATGTGCCGGTTCATGCGACTGACGGCACCGAGCTTGATTTTTCGCGCGTGGCCGGGCCGAAGCCGCTGGTCGAGCGGCTCAACCGGTCCTCCGGCGAGATTGCGCTGCATCCGCGGATCGGATCGCTGGCGCTGCGGCTGTGCCGGGTCGCGCAGGGCAGCCTGGATGCGGCCTTCGCCGGCGGTCAAAGCCGCGACTGGGACCTTGCCGCGGCCAATTTGATCGTGCAGGAAGCGGATGGTAACATGACCGCGCTCTCGGGGGACACGATATCCTATAATCGCCGGGAAGTGACGCACGGACTGCTGGTGGCCGCGGGACGAGATCGTCATGCGCGCATTGTCGAGCATTTCCGCAACCGCCCGCTGCCCTGAACGCCCCGGACTGGCGTCGGGAAGCGGGCCTGCCGGGCACCGTAGTAGGAAAAGGAATCATGCCAGATAGTGCCCAGCAGCAATTGCTTCACCTCGTCATCGGCGGCGAACTGACCGATCTCGGCGGCACCACGTTCAAGGATCTCGACAAGGTGGAGGTGGTCGGCGTGTATCCGAATTACGCCACCGCCTACACGGCCTGGAAGGCGAAGGCGCAGCAGACCGTGGACAACGCCCACATGCGCTATTTCATCGTCCATCTCCACCGGCTGCTCGATCCAGGTCAAGACGCAAAGCCTGCCCGTTGAAAAAGCTGGTTCGCAATCTGCTGCGCAGCAGCTGGCTGCAGCGCGCTGTGGGGTTTCTCGCGGCCGAGTTTCTGCGGCTGGTCTGGCTGACCAATAAATTCGGCTACGATCCGGCCAATGTCTATGAACGGGTCGAGCCGGCGCAACCGGTGATCTTCGCGTTCTGGCACGGCCAGCATTTCATGACGCCGTTCATCAAGACCAAGGAAAGCCATCGCGCCAAGGTCTTGATCTCGCGGCACCGCGACGGCGAGTTCAACGCCATCGCCGCCGAGCGGCTCGGCATCGGCACCATCCGCGGCTCCGGCGATCACGGCTCGGCGTTTCAACGCAAGGGTGGTGTCGGCGCGTTCAGGGAGATGGTACGGGCGCTCGAGGAGGGCTATAACGTCGCCTCGACCGCGGACGTACCGAAGCGCTCGCGCGTGGCGGGGCTGGGCATCATCATGCTGGCGCGCGAATCGGGACGGCCGATCCTGCCCTTTGCGATGGTGACCAGCCGGTTCATCCGGTTGAAGAATTGGGACCATACTACCATAAATTTGCCATTCGGGCGGGGCGCAGTGGTAGGTATCGATGCGGTGTTTGTGCCGCCGGATGCCGATGCCGAGACCATGGAAAAGTGCCGCCTGCAGGTCGAGACCTATTTGAACGAAGCGACCCGTCGCGCCTATGCGATGGTCGGGCGTCCGGAGGCCGGCCTTGGTTAATCCGCTGCCGATGACGCTGCGCGTCTATCAGACGCTGTCCTCCGCGATGGTGCCGCTGGCGCCGGCGCTGATCAAGCGGCGGCTGAAACTGGGCAAGGAGGATCCGGCGCGGATCGGCGAGCGCCGCGGCATGAGCCGCGATATCCGCCCGCACGGACCCCTGGTGTGGATTCACGGCGCCAGCGTCGGCGAGGTGCTGGCCGCGGCGGCCTTGATCGAACGATTGCGGGCGCTCAATATCCGCATCCTGCTGACGTCGGGCACGGTGACTTCGGCCTCGATCGTCGCCAAGCGGTTTCCCGCCGATGTCATCCATCAATATGTGCCGTACGACTCGCCGCGTTATGTCGCGCAATTTCTCGATCACTGGCGGCCCTCGCTGGCGCTGTTCATCGAATCCGACCTGTGGCCCAACCTGATCCTGTCGAGCGCGGCGCGCCGCCTGCCGATGGTGCTGATCAACGGACGGATGTCGCAACGCTCGTTTCAGCGCTGGCGCAGGATCACGGGCACCATCTCGGCATTGCTTAGCCGCTTCGAAGTCTGCCTGGTCCGGTC
>DATNMT010000617.1:0-9960 GCA_035602495.1 Bradyrhizobium sp. | reverse complement strand
GGAAGAGGAGGTGGCCTACATTCTGGGTACCGACATCGCCGAGACGCGCCGGTTGGCTGATACCGCCGGACGTGAGATGGCCGCGGAGATCGCGACCGACGTCCTGATCATCGAGGACGAGACCTTCATCGCGATGGACCTCGAGAGCCTGGTTAAGAACCTCGGCCATCGCGTGATCGGCGTCGCCCGCACCCATTCCGACGCGGTGGCGCTGGCCAAGAACAAGAAGCCGGGCCTGATCCTCGCCGACATCCAACTCGCCGACGGCTCCTCGGGGCTCGATGCCGTCAACGAACTCCTGCGCACCTTCGAGGTGCCGGTGGTGTTCATCACCGCCTACCCCGAGCGCTTCCTCACCGGCGAACGCCCGGAGCCCGCGTTCCTGATCTCAAAACCGTTCCAGCCCGCGATGGTCTCCGCAGTCGCAAGCCAGGCGCTGTTCTTCCAGCGCAACTCGAGGAACAGGACGCCGCGGGTGGCGTGAAGTAAGAGCGTTGTTGCGCTTACAAGAGCGTTGTTGCGTTGAGTTTAAATGAGTCCGGCGCGCTGAAGGCGCGCCGGACTTTTGCATTCTGACTATTTCGATTTATTTTGCCGGCAAACTCACTTCGGCGGCCTTAGCGGCCCGGAAGCCCAACGCACCGCGTCGGACCTTAGCGGATCGGTCGCCGCCACGATCTCAAGGACGCGCTCGCATTTGGAACACTCGAATACCCGCAATTCCTGCCCGGGTGCAGCGGGCGTGATACGCACCAGCGCCATCCGCGATCTGAGGCACTTGGGGCAATAGGGGCGCTCTATGGCGCTCAGAGAAGGAGCGGCAGGCGGTTTCATGGCGCAATGGAACAGGCGCGAGCGCAAAACTCACAGTCACCGAAGAATGCCAGGGGCTGAGCGGTGATCCAAAAAATATATAATCGGGAATGGAAACTGTCTATCCGTCCCCGGACTCTCGATCCAGTTTTACCTGGACGAAATCCAGCGGCCTTGCCGATCACGCAAAAAAGCAGGGCGCGGCTGGCATCACCACAGCCGCGCCCTACATCGCCGGTCAATGGGGCAGGGGGGATAACCGGCTGCCGGGATGACTCCGAGGCCCCCTTTCTCGTTCCGCGCCCCTCAAAAAAATTTGCACACGGTTAAGTGATGAACGGTTCCTGAACCGGGCCGGCTCGCTGGCGTTCTAATTATGATCGCCATGGGGCGAGGGAACGGCCATGTCACCCAGATCGCGACTGATGTTTGGTGCTGCCGCCATCGCGCTGACGCTCGGCGCGGTGCCGCTGGCGCTCGGCCGCGACCTCTCCGGTGGTCTCCAGGACCGGCTGCAAAATGCGTTCCAGGATACCGCAAACGGAACCGTGGGCACGGCAACCGCGATCAATCGTTCCGCCAAGGCTGATCGCCCCGCCAGCGTGGCCCGGTCGGATACGCCCTCCCAGACGATTTCGCTGCGACTGAACGGGGTGTCGGCCACCACAGTGCTGGTCCGCATTCCCGTAGCGCAAGCCGCCCGCGGCGGCGTCTCCACGCCGTCATGGTTGCGGTCCGGCGACAAGCGCGCGGTGGCCTGCGAGCCGGTCGTCAGCGTGCTGACCGATGTGGCGAAGCGGCTGCAGCCGGGTCGCTGCGTGACCTGATTCTCCGTCGTCATTGCCGGGCTTGCCGCCTTCGGACGGAAGGCGGTTGGCGTAGACGGTCACAGGGACGACAATGAGTTTATTCCGCCGGCGCCTGGTCGTGCTGGGTGTTGCGGCCGGCCAGGAGTCCCAGCGCCAGTCCGCCGACCGCGAGTATCGGGATCAGCTTCTTGACGCCGATGGCGCGGATGAGCTGGATACCGGTAGCGACCAGCATGGGATCGGCGAGCGCGGTCTGCAGCGCTGATTTCGCATTCTCCTTGACGCGCGCCTCGATCCGGTTCGTGCGCACCCGGTAGGCCACGGCCGCGATCAGCGCGACCGCGAAGAAGATGCCGGCGCCGGTGAGACAGGCCTCGACCGGCCCGTAACGCTCGAGCACGTAGACAAAGGCCGCCGCGCACAGGAACGCCAGCGTGATGAACGACGCGAAGGCGATCGCCGCCGCCAGCGACGTCAGCCGCAAGGCGGAGCCGGTCGAGGCCTTGAAATCATCGATGAGGCGGGCGAACATCTGCCGTTACCGGCGCCACATCGCGCCGATCAGGAAGCCCAGCCCCAGCGCCAGGCCGACGGTTGCCAGCGGACGCTGCGTGATGACCTCCTCCAGCGATTCCTCGATCGAGACGGCCGCGTCCTGCGCTGCATCCATCACCGCGCCGCCGCGCTCCGACAAATCGTCGACCGCCGCATCGACATTGGCGCGGGCCTGGCGGTAGCCACGGCGCGCCTGCTTTTTGGCGGTGCCGGTGAAGGAGTTGAGCACGTCGGTGATCTGGTCGGTCAACGCGGAGATATCGTTTTTCACGGCTGCTACATCCTTTTCGAGACGTTCCTGGGTGGCTTTATCCGTCAAATTCCTGATTCCGATTTCGCCATCTGTGCTCGACATCGAAAGCTCCCGCGGTACTTGAATTGATCTACGGCACAAACGTTTCGCCGCGAGGTAAGTTCCCGACCATGAAACCCGCAATGTTAAAGCGCTCTTCTCGCTCTCCGCAAGCGGGGCGAGGTGAACTCACTCCGGCAGCTGCGGCGTGTCGACCGGCATCAGATGTTCCTTGAGAATCAATGCCACGATCAGAAGCGGCGACGACAAAAAGCCGCCCATCGGCCCCCACAGCCAGGTCCAGAACGCCAGCGCAATGAACACGGCGAGCGCGTTGAGCTCGAGCCGGCGGCCGATGATGGTTGGCGTGACAAAATGCCCTTCGAGAAAGGCAATTCCGACAAAGGCCAGCGGCGCGATCAGGCCGGCGCCCAGCGTCGAGAAAGCGATGACGCCGACCACGGTCAGGATCACGAACATCGCGACCGGGCCGATGATCGGAAGGAAGTTCAGGGTCGCCGCCAGCGCGCCAAGGCCGGCGGGATTGGGCATCCCGGCAATGGCGCAGGCAATGCCAGTGGCGGCGCCCACGCCGAGATTGATCATGGTCACCGTGAGCAGATAGCCGCCGAGCCGGAGCTCGATCTCGTTGAGGATGCGCAGCGTCCGCAGCCGCGCTTCATGGTCGCCGAAGTTCATGATCAGCGCGCGGCGCAGGTCGCGCCAGCTCGCGATGAACAGGATCAGGGTGGCGAAAAACAGCAGGAATTCGGTGAAGGTCGGCGACAGGAATTCGAGCGTCGGCTGCATCCAGTCGAATTTCGGCATCTGGAACGGCACCGCCGAGAGCGTGTCGGACCCGCCGAGCATGCCCTGCAGCTCCTGCCACAGCGCCAGCGGCCGGTCGAACACATGAAGCTTCTCCCGCAGCAACGATCCCAATTCGGGAAGCCGCGCACTCCATTGCACCAGCGGAGAGGAAATCAGGCCGACGAGGAAGGTGAACAGCGCGCCGACCGCGCTCACGATCAGTACCGCCGCTACCGCGCGGGGAATGCGGCGCCGCTCGAGAAAGCCGGCGGCCGGCGACAGCATGGTGCCGACCACGAACGCCGCCACGACCGGGAGAAAGAACGCTTTTGCGACGTAGAGCACGGCAATAATCGAGATGATCAGCAGGGCGACCAGCGCGAAGGCCACCAGCTCGGCGCGCCGGATCACCGGCGGCTGTTCGCTCCGCGCGTCAGGCAGCGGCGTGCCGGTCGCCTCTTTCGGAAGCGCGCGCTCGTTGGGAAGGACACGCAACTGGCTCTCCCCCGCTTGCGGGCTGAAATGGCTGATGGGTCGCTGGTTCGCTATTTGCGAACCCGGCCTGCGGCGACAACCCGCGGGCCGCGGCAAAGTTCCATCGCGCACACGTGAGGCACGGCCTTCTTGACAGAGCCGCCTGTATTCGGACCCCGCGATGGAACCACGGCGCCTCGGTCGCGTTTGATCCTGCAGAAGCATCAGCGTGATGCGCATCGCATTCGGGGCAGATCATGACACAGACATTGACAGGTATTCGCAGGCTTCCGTCGCGCGTAACCGGGGCATTGGCATTCGGCGCGGCACTGATGCTGTTGCCGAGCGCGGCGAGCGCCCAGGTGCTGGGCTACGCGTCAGCGCCGCAAAGTGCTTTTCCCTCGGACAATCTGTTGACGCCAACCGAGCCGGCGCTGACGGATGAAGGCGACAGCAGCGTGCTTCCCGAGCGGCTGCGGCGGACCATCGTCGCGCTCGATACGCGCGAAGCGCCCGGCACCGTCATCATCGATACCGGCAACACCGTGCTCTATTACGTGCTCGGCCCGGGCCGCGCCATTCGCTACGGCGTCGGCGTCGGCCGCGAAGGATTTACCTGGTCGGGCGTGCAGAGCATCAGCCACAAGGCGGAATGGCCGGATTGGCATCCGCCGGCGGAGATGATCGCGCGCCAGCCCTATCTGCCGCGGTTCATGGCCGGCGGCCCCGGCAATCCGCTGGGCGCACGCGCGATGTATCTCGGCTCCAGCCAATACCGCATCCACGGCACCAACGATCCCTCGACGATCGGCAAATTCGTGTCCTCGGGCTGCATCCGCCTGACCAATGAAGACGTCGCCGACCTGTTCAGCCGCGTCGACATCGGCACCAGGGTCGTGGTGCTGGCGAAGAACGCGCCGCACCTGGAAGCAAGAGCCCGGCAGGCCGACGCAGCGATCGCGGTTCGTCCGGCGGCGCGTCCGGTCGTGACGGCGGTGTCCGGCGGACGACAGATGAACCTTTCGATGTCGTCGCTGTACTGATCGATGCGAACCTCGTCGCGGAGGCGGACATGGTGATGAGATCGGCGAAAACAGCGGCTTTGGGAATGGCGGTCGCGCTGAGTGCGCTGGCCGTTGCCCCATCGGCGCAGGCCGAAGACTTCCTCTCCGCGCTGTTCGGCGCATTCACCGGTGGCCGGGTCCGCGCGCCGGCGATGGTCCGAATGCCGTTCGCCAGCGAGAGCGACCAGGTCTCGCCGCCAGGCGAACGCCCGGGGTCGCGCATCATCGGCTATGGCGGCGGCCAGGCCTTCTGCGTGCGCACCTGCGACGGGCGCTATTTCCCGCTATCGGCTTCCGACCGAGAGAGCCGGGCGGCTTCCTGCAACAATTTCTGTCCCGCCAGCAAGACCGAGGTGGTGTACGGCAGCACTATCGACAATGCCGCGACCGAAAGCGGCAAGCCCTATTCCGAATTGCCGAACGCGTTCCGCTATCGCGACGAGATCGTGGCGGGATGCACCTGCAACGGCCGCGACCAGATCGGGCTGGCGCCGGTCAAAATCGAGGACGACCCGACGCTGCGCAAGGGCGACATCGTCGCCGGCGCCGATGGGCTGATGGTCGCCGGCCGCAGCGCCGACAGGCGCGGCGCGTCGCTGAATTTTACGCCGGCATCCGACCGCGTGCGCGCGAAGTACGGCCATCTGCCGGTGGTGGCGAGGGAATAGAATCGTCGTCCCTGCGCGCCTTCGCGGGGACGACGAATTACGCCGCGCGGATCTTGCCGAGGAAGTCGGTCACCTGGTTGCCGAGTTGCTGGCTTTGCGATTCCAGCATCTCGGAGGCGCTCTTCACATTGTCGGCGGCGGCAGCCGCAGCATCAGCGTCGGTTTTGACGCCGGTGATGTTGTCGGAGACGTTCTTGGTGCCTTGCGCGGCCTGCTGGGTGTTGCGGGTGATCTCCTGGGTGGCGGCGCCCTGTTCCTGGACCGCCGCCGCGATCGCGGTCGCGACCTCGTTGACCTCGGTGATGATGCTGCCGATGCCCTTGATGGCGTCGATGGCTTCGCCGGCCACCTTCTGGATGTCGGCGATCTGCTCGGAAATCTCGTCGGTGGCTTTCGCGGTCTGGCTGGCCAGCGACTTGACCTCGGAGGCGACCACCGCGAAGCCGCGGCCGGCCTCGCCGGCGCGCGCCGCCTCGATGGTCGCGTTCAGCGCGAGCAGATTGGTCTGCGCCGCGATGGTATTGATCAGCCCGACCACTTCGCCGATCCGGCCCGCCGATTTCGCCAGCCCCTGCACGGTGCCGTCGGTTTCGCGCGCCTGATTGACCGCGCGGCCGGCGATCCCGGCGGCATGGGCCGCCTGCTGGCTGATTTCGTTGATCGACGCGCTCAATTCCTCCGAGGCCGACGCGACGCTCTCGACGCTCGCCGAGGCGTCGCCGGAGGCCTTCTCCGCGACCTGAACGCGCGCGTTGGTCTGGCGCGAAACCGCCGACAGGCTCGATGAGGTGGTTCGCATCTGGCCGGAAGCGTCGCCCAGTTGCTGCAGCGACTGGCGGACCATGCGTTCGAATTCGCCGACATAGGCCTCGATGGCCTTCTGGCGCGCCGCCGCGCCGGCGTTGCGTTCGCGCTCCTGCTGCTCGGTCCGCAGCTTGTCATGGGCCTGCTGCCTGAAGGTTTCGAGCGCGCCGGCCAGCGCGCCGATCTCGTCGCGCCGCTCGCCATAACGGGTGTCGACGGCCAGATCGCCGGCGGCCACTTTCAGCATGGCGTCGCGCATATTGTGCAGCGGTTTGATGACGCGGCGGCCAACCGCCATCATGGCGGCGACGGTCAGGCCGAGCGCCAGAGCCAGCAGCGCGAGCTGTACCAGGAGCGAGCGCAGGGCCGCGGAATGCTGCACGGCGGTATAGTCCTTGGCCGCGTCGAGGGCCGCCTCGGCGACCTTGACCGCGGCGGCGAGGCGTCCAACCGTGATCGGGCTCCACTGGTTCGCCGTCAATTCGGGCTTCTCGCCGGCCATCAATGTCGACAGCAGGCGATCGCGCAGCGCAAGGTATTGCGGCTCGAAGTAGGCGGTCCTGGTTTCGGCCATCGCGGCGGCAAGCGCCGGCGGCAACTGCATTCCGGACGCCGTCAGTTCCAGCGCATTCCATGCGATCTCGGTGCCGCCGACGAATTTCACGTATTTCAGGTGCGTTTCCGGCGTCACCTTTCCGGCGGCGATCCCGTTGGAAACCAGCAACGAAGCTTCGCCGGCCGTATTGCGCATCAGCCAGGCGATCTGCCTGATCGCCAGCAATTGGTCGATCGTCGCATCCTGATGTTTGACGGTGGCGGCGAGCGTTGCCGAGATCTTGTCGAGCGTATCCAGCAGCGCCTGCGTCGAGCCCATGTATTCCTTGGCAAGCGCCAGCCGGCGCGAGGTCTTCGGCTTGCTCATTTCATCCCAGAATTCCTTCTGCTCCGCGGTCAGCGTCTTGAACAGCCGGTCCAGCTCGGGCACCAGCGCGTTCTGCTGCGCGAATTCGATCGACGGCAACAGCGCGAGCGCGTTGGCAATGGCGGGCATTTGGGCATCGCGAATATTGCGCAGATATTTGTCGATGTCGCTGTCGACGGGCTGATCGGAATTCAACAGCCGGTTGGTGGTGGCGCGGTCGGTGCGCAGATTATGCATCGCCTTGAACAGGTTCGCCGAGGCGTCGGCGATCACCGCGATGCGGCTGGTCAGTTGCACGCGGTTCAGGGAATCCAGGGCGTTGAGGGAAAATCCGATCACGACGCAGAAAGCGGTGGTCAGGATGACGGTCTTGAGCAGCGCGGATACGGTTAAGCGATTCAGCATAATTTGGCCCCGGTCTTAAGTAGCTAGGCCAAAAATGGTAAACATTTAGACAGCGAAACTGCCGTACTTGTACGGGGATGGCACAAATCGGCTATCGTCCGGTTGGTCCGGTTCCCCGACCGGAACCGGAGCGCCCGATGCGTGTTAAGGAACGGTCAACTTCGGCTCTTAGGCGCCCCAGGGGGATTTCCGAATGCTTATCAGCGTACTCATCACCTTCCTCGTCATCATTCTCATTCTTTACCTGATCAACCTGCTGCCGCTCGACGGCCGCGCCAAGCAGATCGCGCGCGTCGTGGTGATTATCCTCGGGGTGATATCGCTGTTGAAATACATCGCGGTGTTCTAGCGGGCCGGCGGCGCGCCAACAAAAACCCCGGCGGTTGCCGGGGCCTTTAGTTGGCCGGTCGCGCAAAGCTATTTCAGCGTCCTGAACCAGTCGTCCACGTCCTTGTGAATCTGGTCCTTGGCGAAGCCGTAGCGTTGCTGCAGCTTGCCTTCAAGCTGGTCGCGGCGGCCCTCGATCACGTTGAGATCGTCGTCGGTGAGCTTGCCCCACTTCTCCTTGGCCTTGCCCTTGAACTGCTTCCAGTTACCTTCGATCCGGTTCCAATCCATCGCCATCTCCCGATCTGTTGAGATGGATTTTCAACGGACCGCCAACTCAAACGTTCCGCGGGAACCGGCGAACCATCAGCCTGCCGCCTTGGCTTCCCTGCGACGCGCGGTGAGGATGTATTCGGTATAGCCGTTGGGCTGCTCGCGGCCCTTGAAGATCAGGTCGCAGGCCGCCTTGAAGGCTACCCCGTCGAAGGCGGGCGCCATCGGCCGGTACAGCGGATCGCCGGCGTTCTGCTTGTCCACCACCACCGCCATCCGCTTCAGCGACTCCATCACCTGCTCCCTGGTGATGACGCCCTGATGCAGCCAGTTGGCCAGATGCTGGCTCGAGATCCTTAAGGTGGCGCGGTCCTCCATCAACCCGACGTCGTGGATATCCGGCACCTTGGAGCAGCCGACGCCCTGGTCGATCCAGCGCACGACATAGCCGAGGATGCCCTGGCAATTGTTGTCGATCTCCTGCTTGACGTCGTCCGGCGCCCAGTTCGATTGCGACACCGGGATGGTGAGGATGTCCGACAGTTTTGCGCGCGGGCCGGCTTTGGCCAGCTCCTGCTGACGCGCCTGCACGTTGACCTGGTGATAGTGCAGCGCGTGCAGCGTGGCCGCGGTCGGCGACGGCACCCAGGCGGTGGTGGCGCCGGCCTGCGGGTGCGCGATCTTCTGCGCCAGCATGTCCGCCATCTTGTCGGGCGCCGCCCACATGCCCTTGCCGATCTGGGCATGGCCGGGCAGGCCGTCGATCAGGCCGATATCGACGTTCCAGTCTTCATAGGCCTTGATCCAGGGCTGCGCCTTCATGTCGTTCTTGCGGATCATCGGGCCCGCTTCCATCGAGGTATGGATCTCGTCACCGGTGCGGTCGAGGAAGCCGGTGTTGATGAACATGACGCGCTGCAGGGCGTTCTGGATGCAGGCCTTGAGGTTGACCGTGGTGCGGCGCTCCTCGTCCATGATGCCGACCTTGATGGTGTTCTCGGGAAGCGATAGCATCTTCTCGACGCGAGCGAACAGCTCGCAGGTCAGCGCGACTTCGTCGGGGCCGTGCATCTTCGGCTTGACGATATAGACCGAGCCGGTGCGGCTGTTCTTCGTCTTCGATCTGCCCTTGAGATCGTGGATCGCGAGCAGGCCGGCAACCGCGGCGTCGAGAATGCCTTCAGGAATCTCAGCGCCGGTGGAATCGAGCACGGCGTCGGTGAACATGTGATGGCCGACATTGCGCATCAACAAGAGACTGCGTCCGTGCAGCGTGAGCTGCTTGCCGTCCGGCGTCTTGTAAACGCGATCGGGGTTGAGCGCGCGCTTGAGCGTCTTGCCGCCCTTGTCGAAATCGGCCGACAACGAACCATCCATCAGGCCGAGCGTGTTGCGATAGACCAGCACCTTGTCTTCGGCATCGACCGCCGCAACGCTGTCTTCCATGTCGAGGATGGTGGAGACCGCCGATTCCAGGATCATGTCGGCCACGCCAGCCGGATCGTCCTTGCCGATGATATGGCTGCGGTCGATCCTGACCTCGATATGCATGCCGTTGTTGACCAGCAGGATCACGAAAGGTGCCGCGGCGTCGCCCTGGTAGCCGGCGAACTGCTCGCTCGACTTCAGCGCGGTGGCATTGCCGCTCTTCAGTTTGACCGCGAGCTGGCCGGCAATCACGCTGTAGGAGGTGACATCGGTGTGGCTGGCGGTCGCGAGCGGCACGGCTGAATCAAGAAACGCC
>DATNMT010000611.1:0-3793 GCA_035602495.1 Bradyrhizobium sp. | reverse complement strand
CGCGTTTGCTCGATGCTTCCTTCAGACACCGCCTCGCGGCGGTAGCCCTTGCACTTTGCTAGCCCTTCACCTCCATCAGGTTGGGCAGAAGACTTTCACCTCCAAGCTGCTGAGCATGCCCAGCACACAACGAACCCGCTCTCGCGGGAAGGTGCGGCGGCACGGTCGGGCGTATTGCGTCTAGCGCCGTAACTATTTGAACGAGCACAGGTGACGGGCGGGCGCTCCGTCTTGAGGATCGAGGGGTCAAGCACTCCAACCTCAGGACAGGAGCCCCCAATGAGCGATAAGCCCATCAGCCCGCTGCGCCAACGCATGCTCGATGACATGAACATGCGCCGGTTCGTGCCCGATACGCAACGCGAGTATATCCGCGCCGTCAAGAGGCTCACGATCTTCCTCGGCCATTCCCCCGACACCGCGACGGCGGAAGAGCTGCGCGCGTTTCAGCTGCACCTGACCGAGACCAGTTTGCAACCACCGAGCATCAACGCGACCGTGACGGCGCTGCGGTTCTTCTTCAAGGTGACGCTCGACCGGCCGGAGACCACGCGGCATCTCGTGTTCGTCTACGAGCCGCGCAAGCTGCCACGCGTGCTCTCGCCCGAAGAGGTGTTGCGCCTGCTGGAGGCCGCACCCGGGCCCAAGCACAAGGCGGCGCTCAGCGTTGCCTACGGTGCCGGTCTGCGCGCCATGGAGGTCGTCGCGCTGAAGGTCTGCGACGTTGATTCCAAGCGTATGATGATCCGGGTGGAGCAGGGCAAAGGCCGCAAGGATCGCCATGCCATGCTGTCGCCGCAGTTGCTGGAGCTGCTGCGCGACTGGTGGCGCATCGCGCATCCCCCAGTGTGGATGTTCCCCGGCCGCGACCGCATCAACCCGATGACCACGCGCCAGCTCAATCGCGTCTGCCACATGGCCGCCGAGCTGGCAGGGCTGCCCAATTGGGTGGCGCCGCACACGCTCAGACACAGCTTCGCCACGCACCTGCTCGAGCAGAAAATCGACATTCGTGTGATTCAGGTTTTGCTCGGACATTCCAAGCTCGACACCACGGCGCGCTACACCCAGGTGGCCAGCAACATCATCCGTGAAGTCATGAGCCCTCTCGACAGGCTCACGCCGCTGGTGCCGAAGAAGAGGGACGAGCCGCCAGCGTAACGGGCCCACATGGCCCGTCCAGCTCTGGAGGTCGCGGACATCTTCCGCGACCACGGGGCCGCGTGGCGTCATGCCAACCGCGGTCACGTCAGCCTGCTCCAACTCAAGGTGATGAGCGCCATCGAGAACTGCCGTACAGCGGCGCTGGGCGGACACGTCGCGCGCTGCGAGGACTGTGCCCACACCACGATCGCCTACAACAGCTGCCGCAACCGGCACTGCCCGAAGTGTCAGGGCGCGGCAGCGCGCCAGTGGATGGCGGCGCGCGAGGCCGAACTGCTCCCAATCCCCTACTTCCACGTCGTCTTCACGCTGCCGTCGGCGATTGGCGACATCGCCTACCAGAACAAGGCCGTAATCTACGATCTGCTGTTCAAGGCCTCGTCGGAGACGATGCTCACGATCGCGGCCGACCCGAAGCACCTCGGAGCCCGCATCGGCATCACGTCGGTATTGCACAGCTGGGGCTCGGCCATGACCCATCATCCGCATGTGCACATGATCGTGCCGGGCGGCGGGCTCTCCATGGATAACGGCCGTTGGATCTCATGCAAGCCAAACTTCCTGCTGCCCGTGCGCGTTCTGTCAAAGCTGTTTCGGCGGTTGATGCTGGAGAAGCTTGTGGCGGCACACGGAGCGGGCAGCCTGCGGTTCCTCGGCTCACACGCGCATCTGGCCGATGCCAAGACGTTCGCCGCATTCCTCGCCCCGCTCAGCAAGAAGCGCTGGTTCGTCTACGCCAAGCGCCCGTTCGCCGGCCCGAAGGCCGTGCTCGCCTATCTGTCGCGCTACACCCACCGCGTCGCCATCTCGAACAGCCGCCTGATCGCAGTCGACCAGCACAGCGTCACGTTCAAGGTCAAGGATTACAGGATCGAAGGCCCCGGTCGGTACACGACGATGACGCTCGACGTCGGCGAGTTCATCCGCCGCTTTCTGATCCACGTGCTGCCCAAAGGCTTCCATCGCATCCGCCACTACGGCTTATTCGCCAGCGCGAGCCGCGCCGAGACGATCGCGCGAGCGCGCGAACTCCTCGGACTGGCAACGTCTGCGGCCGAAGCGGCGGTCGAAATCGATCCGGCAGCGGCGCAGCCACTCGCCCAGCCTTGCCCGTGCTGCGGCGGACGCATGTTCGTGATCGAGACCTTCGAAGCCGGCTGCCAACCACGTTACCGGCCAACCGCGCCTGTCGTCGCAATCAGGATCGACACTTCATGAGCGCGGCCACGATATCACGCACCCGCATCGCCAAGCGCGCTTCTCGCCGGTCACAACCCGGCCACGGCGACGCTCGGCCGGACAGCTGCTCGGCAGCGCTTTCCACAGCGCCAACTTCCCCGAAAGCCATCGTCATCGGTGCTCAAGCGAGCCCGAGACACACCAGCGCCTGCCACCACCTGACCGCCACGCTCTCGCGTCTCGCGTCCACCGTCAACACCGCGATCAAATCGCCATAGCGCCCGCGGCACCATCGGCACATCATCTCCCGCGGGTTCTTTCCCTGGAGGCTTTCGGACGACGGCCCCAGTGCAAGCCGAATCCTCGCGATGGGCCGTCATCCGAAACCCTTCACAACAGCGGAAGAGGCTGTTTGACATCTCGTCGCGGTGCTATGGAAACGGTAGTCCGTTTTGATCTCGTTTTCTGAATTCCCTGCGCGTGCAAGGCTGCGCCTTCGGCGGCCAGACCTGGAGCCGGGTGAATTAGTCCGTTAGCGCGAGGCCGGCCGGCGCTTGGTTGCGAACCAGATGACGTGGTGGGCGCCGCTGCGCTTGGTCGTTGCGCGCAAGCCAACTTCATTCACCTCGAAATCAGCGGCACCAAGCCGTTTCGAAAACGCGGTATTTGGCCCGGATGACCAGACCGCGAGGATACCGCCCGGCCGCAGCGCGCGGCGGATCGATTGCAATCCCTTGAAGTCGTAGAGTGCGTCATTGGCCTTGCGGATCAATGCTTCCGGGCCGTTATCGACATCGAGTAGAATGGCGTCGAACGCCGATGGCGACGCTTTGATCATTTCGACCACATCGGCTTCGCAAATATCGGCGCGTGGATCGGTCAGGCTATCGCCGAAGATATCGGCCATTGGCCCACGCGCCCATGCGATCACGGCGGGGACTAGTTCGGCGACAGTAATCCGTGCTTGCGCGTCCAACACCGCGAGCGCGGCGCGCAATGTAAAGCCCATGCCCAGTCCGCCGATCAACAGATGCGGGCGCTTGACACCGTCGATCCTTCGACAGGCGAGTGTCGCGAGCGCCTCCTCCGATCCGCTGAGACGGCTGTTCATCAACTCGTTCTGACCGAGCATCATTGAGAACTCGGCGCCCCTTCGCATCAAACGAAGTTCGACGTCGGCACCGGGCACTCGGGTCGTATCGATCTGCAACCACGGAATCATGCGATGCTTCTACGCTGTTTGATACGATTGCGCGAAACCATGCATCTCGGTAAGACCCTTCGCTTCAAGAAGATCGCTTCGGACGCATGGCACGTCGGCGCTGGGTCGGCGATCATCGACGGTGTCTGTTGTGGGTCAAACTGAGAAGTGGCGTCGCATCCGCAGAGAGTCCGCTCTACCCCGCACAACGGAAATCGATCGGCTCCGTGCAAAAATCATGATTTATGC
>DATNMT010000599.1:0-3763 GCA_035602495.1 Bradyrhizobium sp. | reverse complement strand
CGTCCGCCCCAGTCATAGCCGGCGAACACGGCGCGCTTGATCGAAAGCGCATCCATCAGGGCCATCAGGTCGGCGCCGATTGCGGCCTGCTCGCCCGATCGCGGCGTCCTGGCGTCGCGGAACCGGGTCGGACCGTAGCCGCGCAAATAGGGCACGATGACGCGGCAGCCTTGCGCGGCCAACAGCGGCGCGACGTCGACATAGGAATGGATGTCGTAGGGGAAGCCATGCAGCAGCAGCACGACGGGCCCACGCGCAGGCCCCGCTTCGTAATAGGCGACGTCGAGAACGCCGGCGTCGACATCGCGGAGCGGCTCCAGCCGATGCGATGATGACGCCCGCGCGGGACTCGCCGACGGTCCGGCCAAAGCTGAATGCATCAATGTGAACTCCACGACGGCAATGCCTGGAGGAGTCTATCGCTTAATCGGCGTGACCGCGAACTTGAAAAAATGCCGCGATGACGGCGGCGGGATTGCGCGATACAGTGTGAGCCCCACCGGATATCCGCCTTGCCATGTTGCGAAGCTTCCCTGCCATCCTTGCCTTGCTCTGTCAGCTGATCGCGCCCGCCTCCGCCGAGGACGTCCCGCGCAGCCAGTGCCTGGCGATGGCGAGCGCTCCGCGGCGCGCCATGCCGGTCAGCCTGCGCGAAACTGCCGCGAAGACCGACGAAGTCGCGATCACCTATGCCGGCCATTCGACCTATTACATCGACACGCCCGGGGGATTGCGGATCGCGACCGATTACAGCGGCGCCTATACCACCGGCCGGCTTCCCGACGTCGTCACCATGAACCGGGCGCACTCGACGCACTACACGCTGTTTCCGGATCCGCGCATTCCGCTGGTGCTGCACGGCTGGGGCGACGACGGCCAGCCGGCAAGGATCGCCCAGCGGGTCGGCGATGTGTTCATCCGCAACGTCACCACCGATATCCGCCGCTATTTCGGCGACGATACCAGCGGCGAGATGATCAAGGACGGCAACTCGATCTTCATCTTCGAGGTCGCCGGCCTCTGCATCGGCCATCTCGGGCACCTGCATCACCAACTCGACAACAGCCATTTCGCGGCGATCGGCCGGCTCGATATCGTAATGGTGCCGATCGACGGTACCTATACGATGTCGCTCGACGGCATCTCGGATATCACCCGCCGCCTGCGCGCCGCCGTGGTGCTGCCGATGCACCGCTTCATGACTCCGCTCGACGAATTCATGCGCCGGATCGGCCAGCAATTCGCGATCGACGCGCGAACCGAACGCACCCTGACCATATCGCGGGATACGCTGCCGGGCACGCCGACCGTCATCATTCTAAGAGGTGTTTGACGTATCGCCGTCATTCCGCGACGATCCCAACGGTTCGGCGCCTTGCGCCGCCCGATGGCAGGCTCCGGACCAAACCCGGAATGGCAAAAAAGAAAGAAACAGGGAGTAACGATCCATGGTCAGCACACTACCCACCACCAAGAGCGGGCTTTATGCCGATCCGCGCGAAGACTGGCTCGCGCAGTATACCGAGCAAGTCATCGATCCTGCGCGCCCGATCGTGGACCCGCATCATCACCTCTGGGATCGCGGCGGCCAGCGTTATCTGATCGAGGAGATCACCGCCGACATCGCCTCCGGCCACAACATCGTCGCCACCGTCTATGTCGAGGCCCGCTCGATGTATCGGGCCAATGGCGCCGAAGCATTGCGCCCTGTCGGCGAGATCGAATTCGCCAATGGCGCGGCGGCGATGAGCGCGAGCGGCGGTTACGGGTCCGCCTCGATCTGCGCCGGCATCGTCGGCCACGTCAACCTGTTGCTGGGTGATGGCGCGCGCGCCGTGCTGGAGGCCGAAATCGCCGCCGGAGGCGGCCGCTTTCGCGGCATCCGGCATTCGTCGGCCTGGGATGCCGACCCCAACGTCGCCCACATGTATGCGACGCGGCCGAAGGGCCTGCTGCTCGATCCGACCTTCCGCAAGGGCTTTGCCTGCCTCGCACCGCTGGGGCTTTCCTTCGATGCCTGGCTGTTTCACCCACAGATCGGCGAACTGGCCGATCTCGCCCGCACCTTTCCGGACACCCGAATCGTGCTCGATCATTGCGGCGGCCCGGTCGGCCTCGGCAGCTACGCGGGCCGGCGCGACGAGATTTTTGCCGGCTGGAAGGCCTCGATCAAGGACATCGCAAAATGTCCGAACGTCGTGGTGAAGCTCGGCGGGCTGGCGATGCGGCTGCTCGGCTATGATTTTCACGAGCGCGCGATGCCGCCGTCTTCGGAAGATGCCGCCGCGGCGTGGCGTCCCTATATCGAGACCTGCATCGAAGCGTTCGGCCCGAACCGCGCCATGTTCGAGAGCAACTTTCCGCCCGACAAGGGCCAGTGCAGCTATCAGGTGATCTTCAACGCCTTCAAGCGCATCGCCGCGCCCTGCAGCGAAGCCGAGAAGACCGCGCTGTTTTCGAAGACGGCGGCGGAGGTCTACCGGCTGAAGCTCGACTGATGCAATATGCTGGAAGATGCCACGACAACAATGGACCCCCGGGGAACAACAATGAACCTGCCAACCTTTGGGATCAGGATTCCGCCATGCCTTGCACTGCTGGCGGGCATAGCGACCTTCGCAGTTAGCTCCGCTTCCGCCGCAACCGTCGTGGCGCTTGGCGCCAGCAATACCTACGGCAAGGGGGTTGCGCGCAATCAGGCCTTTCCCGCGCAACTCGAGGCGATCTTGCGGGCAAAAGGCCTCAACGTCCGCGTGGTCAACGCCGGCATCAACGGCGACACCACCGAGGGCATGCTGCAGCGCGTGGACCGCGTCGTGCCCAACGGAACCAGTGCCGTCGTCCTGCAGCCTGGCGGCAACGACGGACGCAAGGGCCGCCCCGATCGCACTGCGGAAATCCAAAGCCGGCTGAGTGCCCGGGGCATCGCCGTGATCATGCTGCCGAACAATGTCTTCAGGGGATTGCCGCACCAGGCGGACGGCGTGCATCTGACCCCGGAAGGCTATCACATGATCGCGGAGTCGCTGGCTTCGCAGGTCGCGGCTGCAATCGGCCGCTAGAGGCAGACCGATCAGCCGGAAGCGAGGCTCGCGGTCTGCCGTTTCGCGGCCGGCATCAGCGTCCGCCTGATCCTGGAGAATACCCGGAGCGCAAAGCCGAGCAGCACCGGCTGGGTCTTGCGGCAAAAGGCAAGCTTCTTGACCCGGCCCTCGACATGCCATCGCGCATGGGCGCCGTCCTTGAAGAAGATGACGTCGCCGGGGCCGTAGCGGGTCGGCGACATGGTATCGTTTTCAAGCACGATCGAGCCTTCGAGGATCAGGATCGTTTCGTCGAAATCATAGTACCAGTTGAATTTCCCTTCGCTGCATTCCCAGACCATGGTCGATGCCAGGCCGTCGGCGCTTTTCGACAGCACGCACCACTGCGCATCCGGCTTGCCTTCGATGATCCAGGACGGCTCGATCGGTCGCGGCGTCAAATTGACCACGAGATTGCCGGTTTCAACGAGCGAACGAGACATCGAGAACCCCCAACGGAAAAATTCGAAATCGACGCAACAAAAATGCGCCCCCGGCGCGCCGAAGGTCGACGGCAAACTACTAATAATCTCTTAAGCTTTGCTTACGGCGACTGTTTCAATGAGACCCACCGGGCCGCGCAGACAAGGATAGCTGCCCAATGAGTCCGGCTATTTCGTCAATCCGCGCAGCACCAGTTCGTTGAGCCGGGTGGCGAACGCCGCCGGATCCTCCGGCAA
>DATNMT010000507.1:0-4055 GCA_035602495.1 Bradyrhizobium sp. | reverse complement strand
CGCCCGCGATCACCGGGTCAAAGCCAAGATCGGCGTCAACAAAGACGGCACCATTACCGCTTTCGAGATCGACGATCTCACCGGCATCGGTCCCTATTCGATGTATCCGCGCACCAGCGCCATCGAAGCCAACCAGGTCGTCAATCTCGTTGGCGGTCCCTATGTAACCAGGAACTATCGTGCCCGCGCCCGCGTCGTGTTCCAGAACAAAAATGTCATGTGCCAGTATCGCGCGGTCGGCCATCCCATTGCGTGCTCGGTGACGGAAGGATTGGTCGACCTGGCCGCGGCAAGGATCGGCATGGATCCGGTGGAAATCCGCCGACGCAACCTGATTGCCGATGACGCTTACCCCTGCGCGTCGCCCTCCGGCCTGCGCTTTGAGCAGCTGTCGCATCATGCCGCGATGAACAAGTTGATGAAAATGATGGATTATGACGCGCTGCGCGCCGAGCAGGCGGCATTGCGCAAGAGGAACATTCATCGTGGCATCGGCGTTGCGAGCTTCATCGAGGTCACCAATCCGAGTGCAGCGTTTTATGGCGTCGGCGGCGCCCGCATCTCGTCGCAGGATGGCGTCGCGGTGCGGCTGGACGCCACCGGTTCAGTGATCTGCCAGACCAGCATCACCGAGCAGGGGCAGGGCTCGGAATCGCTTACCGCGCAGATTGTGGGCAGCGTGCTCGGCGTTTCGATGGAGCGTGTCCGGGTCACCCTCGGCGACACCGACAACACGCCTTATGGCGGCGGCACCTGGGCGTCGCGCGGCGCCGGGATTGGCGGCGAGGCCGCGCTGCAAGCGGCAAAGGTTCTGCGCAAAAACATTCTCGACGTCGCGGCCGCGATCCTGCAATCCTCGCCGGGCGAGCTCGACATCGCCGAAAACGCGGTTGTGAATGTGAGTGACGGGTCGGCCCGTATCGAGCTGCGCGAACTCGCCCGAATCGTCTATTTTCGCCCCGACACGCTTCCGCCCGGTATTCAGCCGGAATTGATGGCGACGCGCCACTTCGTGCCGCGCGAATATCCGTTTGCCTTCACCAACGGCGTTCAGGCCTCCTGGCTTGAGGTCGACACCGACACCGGATTTGTGAAACTGCTTCGGCACTGGGTCGTTGAGGATTGCGGCACCATCATCAACCCGCAGCTGGTCGACGAGCAGATCCGGGGCGGGGTAGTGCAGGGACTGGGGGCGGCGCTGTTCGAGAAATGCATCTATGACGAGCGGGGGCAACTGACCAACGCCAACATGGCCGATTATCTGGTTCCGATGTCCGGCGAAATGCCCGATATTGACGTCGGCCATGTGGTGTCGCCTACTTTGGAGAGCGAGTTGGGGGCGAAGGGGGCAGGGGAGGCCGGCACGGCGGGGGCTGCGGCCGCGGTGAGCAATGCGGTCAACGACGCTCTCAGGCAGTTCGGTACTATAGTTACAGAGATTCCGCTGACGCCGCAGGTTATCCTGACGGCGCTAGGGCGAATTTGAGCGAGGACGGCGCCAATAAAATCAAATAGGGTTATTCAAGGGAGAAACCATGACCAAAAAGACCACCAAAGCCGGATCGATTTCCCGTCGCCGTCTGCTGGCGACGGCCGGCGCAGGCGCCGCCATGCTTGGGCTGCCATCAAGCGTTAGCGCTCAACAGCCGCCGATCAAAATCGGCATGAGCATGCCGCAGACCGGCGGCCTCGCCGGCGGTGGCAAGGCTTCGCTGCTCGGGATCGAGATCTGGCGTGACGATGTCAACGCTAAGGGCGGCCTGCTCGGCCGCAAGGTCGAACTTGTCGTCTATGACGACAAATCGAGCGCTTCCGAGACCCCGGCGATCTACTCGAAGTTGATCGATGTCGACAAGGTCGATCTCTTGTTTGCGCCCTACGCGACGGTGCCGACGGCGCCGATCATGCCGCTCGTCAAGCAGCGCGGCCTGCTGCTGATGGGGAACTTCTCGTTCCAGGTGAACAGCAAGGTCGGCCACGACATGTGGTTCAACAATGCGCCGTGGGGACCGGCCGACAGCTGGGCGGGAGCGTTCCTCGATCTCGGCCAGAAGGCCGGCGGCAAGACCGTCGCCCTTCTCGCGGCGGACCAGGAATTCGCGCAGAATCTGGCGCTGACCGCGAGGGAAGTCGCAAAGAAGCGCAACATGTCGGTTGTCTTCGACCAGGCTTATCCGCCCAATACCGTGGAATTCTCCGGCATCATCCGTGCGCTCAAGGCCGCCAAGCCTGACATCGTCTATGTCGCGTCCTATCCGCCGGATTCGGCCGGAATTTTGCGCGCGGTCAACGAGATCGGGATCGGCGACGACGTCAAGATTTTCGGCGGCGGTATGGTCGGCCTGCAATTCGCCGCGGTGATGGGGAATTTGGGTTCGCTGCTCAACGGCGTCGTCAACTTCAATACCTGGCTTCCCGAACCGAAGATGTATTACGACGGGACCAAAGAGTTCTTCGCGACCTACACGAAACGCGCCGTGGAAGCCAAGGTCGATCCGTTGGGCTACTATCTGGCGCCGTACGGTTACACCTCGGGTCAACTTGTCGAGCAGGCCGTCAAGGCGGTGGGGTCGCTCGACCAGAAGGCGATCGCAAAATATCTCCACGACCACGAGATCAAAACCATCGTTGGCCCGATCGCGTTTTCGGCGGATGGCGAGTGGAAGGAAACCGCGACGCTGATGGCGCAGTTCCGCGGCGTCGTGGACAAGGACATCGAGCAGTTCCGCAAGCCTGGCAAACAGGTGATCCTGTTTCCGGACAAATTGAAATCCGGCGATCTCATCAGCCCCTTCGAGGCTGCCCGGAAGTAAGTCTTGCGATCGGGGCCACGGCGGGCGCGCCCGGGTCATAGGGACGGGATGACCGGGCGCGCGCGAACCGCGGAAGCGGCGACTTAAGAACGGGTCAGGGGGACCTCACGTGTTTTCAATGGACCTGCTGCTCAACGCGGTGGTGCTCGGCGTGCTGCTGGGCTGCTTCTATGCGGCGGTCAGCCTCGGGTTATCGGTTTCGTTCGGCTTGCTCGACGTTCCCCACGTCGCGCATCCGGCGTTTCTGGTACTGGCGTCCTACGGCGTCTACTTCCTCAACGACAGCTATGACATCGACCCTCTGCTGGCGGGGCTGTTGATCACGCCGCTGTTGTTCCTGTTCGGCCTTGTCGCCTATCGTTTCTATTACGAGACATTCGAAAAACGCGGCAGCGATGCCGGCGTGCGCGGCATCGCGTTCCTGTTCGGCATCGCATTCATCATCGAAGTGCTGATCATTCTGCAGTTCGGCGTGGACCAGCGTTCGGTCTCCGCATCCTATATCGGCAAGGCCTGGCGGATCGGCGAAATGCGGATTCCGCTCCGATTGCTTGTGGCGTTCGCGGTTGCCGCCGCGCTGACTATACTGTTGACGCTCTACATGTCGCGGACGTTCATGGGACGCGCGATCCGCGCGGTCGCGCAGGACCAGGAGGCGCTGCGGCTGATGGGCGCCAACCCGGTGCAGATCAAGCAATGGGCGTTCGGCATTGCCACGGCCGTGCTCGGAATCGCCGGCGCCCTGCTTATTATCGTCGCGCCGGTAGATCCGACGCTCGACCGCGCCTATATCGGGCGGACATTCTGCGTCGTGGTCATGGCAGGCCTCGGCAGCATGACCGGCACGCTCGTCGCAGCCATCATCCTCGGCGTCGCCGAATCGATCGTGCTGACCATGTTCGGCGCCTCCTGGGCGCCGGCCATTTCCTTCGCGATGCTGCTCGGCGTTCTCGCCGTCCGGCCGCAGGGCTTGCTTGGCAGGCGATCATGAAACGAGGCGGTATCGCTTTCTGGATTGGTGCTGTGGCCTTTCTGGCGCTCGTCTTTCTGACGACGCAGGTGATCGGTAACGAATATCCGTTCTTTGCCTGCTACGTGATCCTGCAATTCATCGTACTTGCCGTTGCATGGAGCATCCTCGGTGGCTACGCCGGCTACGTGAATTTCGGCACCAGCGCCTTTTTCGGCATTGGGGTCTACACGGCGGTGTTTCTGTTCAAGGCGGCCGGTGCGCCACTCGCC
>DATNMT010000585.1:0-2121 GCA_035602495.1 Bradyrhizobium sp. | reverse complement strand
ACGCCGATGGCGGCGGCGGCATCGCCCCAGGCATAGCCCAGTCCGGAGAGCGCAAGGCCAATGATGACGGCGATCGAGCCCAGTACGTCGGAGGCAAAATGCAGCGCGTCGGCGGCCAAAGCCTGGCTCTTGGTGTCGTGCGCCGCGCGATGCAGCGCGCGCGCCCGCCAGAAATTCACCGCGATATCGACCAGCAGCACCACGAATGGAATCGCCGAGATCCTCGGCGGCGGCGCGCCCTCCTGCAGGCGGCTCCAGGATTCGACCAGGATGCCGCCCGCCAGCACGTAGAGCATCGCGATCACGCCGAGCGCGGAGATGCTTTCGAACTTGCCGTGGCCGTAATGATGCTCCTCGTCGGCGGGAAGGTCGGAAACCCGCACCACCATCCAGGTGATGATGGTCGCGACCACGTCCACCGAGGAGTGCAACGCCTCCGAGATCAGCGCCAGCGAGCCGATCGCGATCCCGGCCACGAACTTGGCCGCGGCCATGCCGGCGCTGGCAAACACCGAAATCGCTGCGACGCGGGATTTTGTCGTGTGATCGGGAGTATTCATGGCGCGGGGTTTAGCAGCCCGGCATCGAACATTAAAGCGGCGATCGGAGGCGTTAGTTGCTACTCGATTGCAGCGATGTTGCGAATTATTCCGACTAAGAATTGCACCAATGCCAGTCGAGTCCGATAGGTTGGCTCGGTACCGATCCGGGGGAAATTTCTTGACCGGCAAGCGCCAGATAATTGTCTGGACAAAAGGCTTGATAATTGTCTAGGCCGAGCGCGGCCGGATGACGTGGATCATCTCCGCACGAAAAGCAAACAAACGGGAGCAACGGCGTTATGGCTAAGGCAAAAGTGCGCGCCGTCCTGGTCGGCGGCAAGCCCTATCAAAGGAAGGCGGACGGCAGCCTCGTGCCGCTCAAGGGCAAGACCGATTGGAGGCGTCTCGATCGGCAGTCCTCTGCTCAGACGGAGGCTATCGCCATCAGGGATCGCGACGGCCGCCCGATGTCCGACGAGGACTGGGCCAGGGCTGAGGTTATTCAGCCCCAGAAAGTGCCTGTAGGTCTCAAGCTCGATGATGAGGTGCTTGGATGGTTCAAGTCACAAGGCAAGGGCTATCAAACGCGCATCAACACGATTCTGCGGCGCTATTACGAGACTCATCGCAAGGCCGGCTAACCCCGCGCCGCGGCGGCAGCACCGCGTCCACTGCCGAGCATCGAGAACGCCGGGTTATTCCGCCTTCACGACACCCCTGAGGCCCGCGCGTTCCACGGCCTCGGCGAGCAGGCCGCTGGTCTGCGCCTCGGCGACGAAGCGGCGCAGATATTCCATGGCGGCCTCGCGGCCCTTCGGAATCGCGACCGCGATGTGCTCGATGCCCCATCGGCCGTCCACCACGCGCGACCCCGGCATCTGGTCAGACATCTGGAACAAGGTCGGCTTGTTGGTCGCGAACAGGTCGATCTCACCGCGCGCCAGCATTTCGGCGGCGCGCTTTGAATTCTGCGCCGGCACCACCGCCGCATCCGGCAGCAGTCCTGGAATGGTGCCCTGCGAGGTGCTCCCCTGGGTGACGCCGATCCGCAGCCCGGACTTGCCTGCGTCCGAAATCGTCGCGATCGGGGAAGCGGCCGGGACGAGGTAGCCGAGTTCGAGCGAGATCAGCGTCTGGCTGAAGGCGACATGGGCCGCGCGTGCCGGCGTGGCGTTGCTGATGGTGAAATCGACATCGCCCGCTTTCATGGCCTCGATGACTTCGGCGATGCGCTGAAAGTGTATCGGCTCGAAGGCGACATCGAGCCGCTTCGCCAGCGCCCTGCCGAGGTCGACGCCGAGACCGTGGATTTCTCCGGTCGTGCGGTCTTTTGCCATCGACAGCGGACTGCCGGGAAAAACGCCGGCGCGCAGCCGGCCCGTGGGGGCCAGCACCTTGCTCGCGTCGAGGTCCAGCCGAAAGCTCACGGGTAACCGGCGCCCGCAATTTCTACATCGACCGCGTCGATACGGGCGGATGATTTGCGTTGCCGCAGTTCTTCGTGCGACGTCGCCGCACTCAGGCAGAACAGCGTCCGGCGCCCCTCGCCGCCGAGCGCACAGGCAATGGCACGGCGGCC
>DATNMT010000576.1:0-25989 GCA_035602495.1 Bradyrhizobium sp. | reverse complement strand
ATCGAGGCTTATAGTCAAGGCTTGGGAAGTATGATAACCGAACCACCAACACGGATGGGCAAAGAACGCCATTGCAGGAAATTGAAACCCTGTATATTGGCGGTGCGGAGCCTGCCGTCGTTCGCCGGGTCCGTGTCGGCATGACGGGGCCAAATCAAGACTATGCGCGATTGCGAAGGAAAGTTTAACGACCAGGATGGCTCGTATCGTCTTGGGGACGGGTCCATGGGAACAAGCACGAGGTTGAACGATGAGTGAGATTGGCGAGCGGGTTAAGAAGATCGTGGTCGAACACCTTGGTGTTGAACCCGAAAAGGTGGTCGACAACGCGAGCTTCATCGACGACCTCGGCGCCGACAGCCTCGATACTGTCGAACTTGTGATGGCGTTTGAAGAAGAATTCGGTTGCGAGATTCCCGACGATGCCGCCGAGACGATTTTGACCGTCGGCGACGCCACAAAATTTCTTGAAAAGAACGCGAAAAGCTGACGCCCCGCGCGGTACTGACGAAGCCGGAGGGGCCGCGGTCGTGCGGTCCACCGGTTTCTTGTTATGGGCCGCGGCTGCCGGGCTGGAGTGCTTGATATGAGGCGGGTTGTCGTGACGGGCCTCGGCATGGTGTCGCCACTCGGCTGTGGCGTCGAGCCGACCTGGAAGCGCATCCTCAACGGCGAGAGCGGCGCCAGGAAGATCGACACGTTTGACGTCTCCGATCTGACCAGCCGGATCGCCTGCGTGGTGCCGCGCGGCGATGGCAGTAACGGCACCTTCAACCCCGACCAGTGGATGGAGCCGAAGGACCAGCGCAAGGTCGACGATTTCATCATCTTCGCGATGTGCGCGGCGCGCCAGGCGCTGGACGATGCCGATTGGCATCCCTCGACCGAAGAGGATCGCTGCGCCACCGGCACCATGATCGGCTCCGGCATCGGCGGCCTGTCCGGTATTGCCGACACCGCGCTGCTCCTGAAGGAACGCGGGCCGCGCAAGGTGTCGCCGTTCTTCATTCCGGGGCGACTGATCAACCTGGCCTCGGGCTACGTCTCGATCGAGCACGGCCTCAAGGGCCCCAACCATGCCGTGGTGACGGCGTGTTCGACCGGAGCGCACGCGATCGGCGATGCCAGTCGCCTGATTACGCTGGGCGATGCCGACGTCATGGTCGCCGGCGGAACGGAATCCCCGATTTGCCGGCTGGCGATGGCCGGATTTTGCGCGTCGCGCGCATTGTCGACCGCCTTCAACGATACGCCGGAAAGGGCCTCGCGGCCCTACGACCGGGATCGCGACGGCTTTGTGATGGGCGAGGGCGCCGGCATTGTCGTGCTGGAGGAATACGAGCACGCCAAAAAGCGTGGCGCCAAAATCTACGCCGAAGTGATCGGCTACGGCCTGTCCGGCGACGCCTATCATATCACCTCGCCGTCGCCGGATGGCGATGGCGCATTCCGCAGCATGAGCGCCGCCATGAAGCGGGCCGGAATCGGCACCTCCGATATCGACTACATCAATGCGCATGGCACCTCGACGCAGGTCGGCGACGAAATCGAGCTTGGCGCGGTGGAGCGTCTGTTGGGCAACGCCGCTTCCAAGGTGTCGATGTCGTCGACCAAGTCGTCCACCGGGCATCTGCTGGGCGCCGCCGGAGCCGTCGAGACCATTTTCAGCATTCTGGCGATTCGGGATAACATCGCCCCGCCGACCATCAACCTGGAGAACCCATCCGTGGAAACGGCGATCGATCTCGTGCCGCAAACGCCGCGCAGGCGCGAGATCAATGTCGCGCTTTCGAATTCGTTCGGGTTTGGAGGCACCAATGCTTCCGTGATCCTGCAGCGCGTGGCCAACTGACGCGGCAACCTGGGAAGTCCACCGTTTCGCCGTATTCGGTGATAAATCCTAGTTGTGGGCGTAGACTACCGGCCGCCGCGGCGATTCCGCGAGGCCACGATTGAACCGAGGATTTCAGGTTGCATCGATGAGTGAGAGGCCGCCCATTTCACCCCGCAGTCCGCGCGCGGCGCTCGAACCCGAGCAGGTCCCGCCGCCGCCAAAGCGGTCGGAGCGCGCCCGCAATCCGTTCGTCGTGGTCGGCAACGCCATCATCACCATCATCCTGGTCCTGATGATCGGCGTCGGCGGCGGATACTTCTACGGCAAGCAGAAGATCGAGGCTCCGGGCCCGTTGCGGGAGGACAAGATCGTCAACATTCCGGCGCGCGCGGGAATGACCGATATTGCCGACATCCTGCAGCGCGATGGCGTCATCGACAACAATCGCTGGGCGTTCATCGGCAGCGTGTTCGCGCTGAAGGCCCGCTCGGAGCTCAAGCCCGGCGAATATCTGTTTCAGAAGAACGCCAGTCTGCGCGACGTGATCGGCACCATCGTCGAAGGCAAGGTGGTCCAGCACGCCGTCACGATTCCCGAAGGCCTGACCTCCGAGCAGATCGTGGCCCGGCTGTCGGACAATGACATCTTTTCAGGCTCGGTCCGCGAAATGCCGCGCGAAGGCACAATGCTGCCGGAAACCTACAAGTTCCCGCGCGGCACTACCCGCGAGCAGGTGATTGGACGCATGCAGCAGGCCCAGAAACGGGCGCTGGCGGAAATCTGGGAGCGTCGCAGTCCGGACCTCCCGGTCAAGTCGCCGGAGCAGCTGGTGACGCTGGCTTCGATCGTCGAGAAGGAGACCGGCAAACCGGACGAGCGCAGCCGCGTCGCCGCCGTGTTCGTCAACCGGCTGCGGCAGAAGATCAAGCTGCAGTCGGACCCGACCATCATCTATGGGCTGGTCGGCGGCAAGGGAACGCTGGGACGGCCGATCAAGCGCAGCGAAATCCAGCAGCCGTCGCCCTACAACACCTATGTGGTCGAAGGCCTGCCGCCGGGGCCGATCGCCAACCCCGGCCGCGCCTCGCTGGAGGCCGCCGCCAATCCGGCCCGCACCCGCGATCTGTTCTTCGTCGCCGACGGGACCGGTGGCCACGCCTTCAGCGACAGCTACGACCAGCACCAGAAGAACGTCGCCAGGCTGCGCTCGATGGAAAAGCAGATTCAAAACGACACCGTGGAACCGGCTGACGATCCCGCGCCGGCGGCGGCGAGCGCGCCGGCCGACTCGAGCCCGACCGCCACGACGGCAAAGCCGGCGCCTGCGAAGAAGCCGGTTCGCGCCGCTCCGGCGGCCCGGCAGGGCGCGGCGCAATCGACGGCGACGCCGCCGGTGGTGCAGCGCTAGCCAAAACGCCGCCGACCGCCGCTTGCGCACATGGTATTTGCAAAACCGTTATCCATTTTTGCGCAAGACGCGCTAAGGTTCCGCCGTATTTGTCTTTCGCGAATCTGATAGCCCCGACTGCCGGAGAAATTCACGCGATGGCGCTTTCGAGCATGACCGGGTTTGCCCGAAGCCACGGTGCCAGCGGTCCCTATGCGTTCGAATGGGAATTGAAGTCGGTCAACGCCAAAGGCTTCGACCTGCGGATGCGGCTGCCGCCCGGATGGGACGAGCTCGAAGCGTTCGCCAAGAAGCGGGCCGGCGAGGTGCTGTCGCGGGGCACGGTGTACGCCAATCTGAACGTCAAGCGCACCGGCGCGGTCTCGACGGTGCGCATCAACGAGGAGGTGCTGGCGTCGATCGTCAAGGTCGCCGGCGAGCTGGCCGGCAGGATCGATGCGGTGGCGCCGAGCATCGACGGGCTGCTGGCGATCAAGGGCGTCATCGAGGTGGTCGAGCCGGAAAACGACGAGGCGGAGGACAAGGCCGCCAGGGCCGCCGCCGCCGCCGCGTTCGACCACGCGTTGCTCGACCTCGTCGCGATGCGCCAGCGCGAAGGCGTGACGCTTGGGCAAATTCTCGGCCAGCGAATGGATGAGATCGAACGGCTGGCGAAACGGGCGGAGGCTGCTCCCGGCCGCAAGCCCGAGGCGATCAAGGCGCGGCTCGCCGAGCAGATCGCGGCCTTGCTTGAATCGTCCGATCGCTTCGACCCCGACCGGCTCAACCAGGAGGCGCTGCTGATCGCGGCCAAGGCCGACATTCGCGAAGAACTCGATCGCATCGCATCCCACGTCTCGCAGGCGCGCGAGATGATCGGCAAGGGGGGACCGGTCGGACGGCGCCTCGATTTCCTGGCGCAGGAATTCAATCGCGAGGTCAATACCTGCTGCTCGAAGGCCAACGATCTCGAGCTGACCAACACCGGACTCGAGATGAAGAATGTCGTCGAGCAATTTCGCGAACAGGTCCAGAATCTGGAGTAATGCATGACGGCAGACGGTCAAGGCTTCGACGGAGTTGAGCGGCGCGGACTGATGTTTGTGCTGTCATCGCCGTCGGGCGCGGGAAAGACCACGCTGTCGCGGCTCCTGATCGAGCGGATGCCCGGCCTGACCATGTCGGTGTCGGCGACGACGCGGCCGATGCGGCCCGGCGAAGTCGACGGCCGCGACTATCACTTCATCGACGGCGCAAGATTCGAGCGGATGGCGAAGCAGCGCGAGCTGCTGGAGTGGGCCACCGTGTTCGACAACCGCTATGGCACGCCGCGAGCGCCGGTCGAGGCGGCGCTGTCGGCGGGACGGGACGTGCTGTTCGACATCGACTGGCAGGGCACGCAGCAATTGCGGGAAAAGGCGCGGGCCGATGTCGTCAGCGTCTTCATCCTGCCGCCTTCCGCCGCCGACCTGGAAAAGCGGCTGCACTCGCGGGCCCAGGATTCCGATGCCGTGATTCGGGGGCGGATGAGCCGCGCCAGCCATGAAATGAGCCATTGGGCCGAGTACGACTATATCGTGATCAATCACGATATCGACGAGGCATTCGCCGAGGTGCAGTCGATCCTCAAGGCCGAACGGCTGAAGCGCGAACGCCGCACCGGTTTGACGACGTTCGTGCGCGAGCTGCAGCGGCAGCTGCAGCAATGAAGCGCTTCCGGGCGAAGCAGGCCTTAGCAGGTTTGCTTCAAGTCGGGGTTCGCTTGGACAGATGTGAGAAAAATTCCGTAACCCTGTCGTCGTCGTCGCCGGTTCGATCCAGATCTCGCGGAAATGCCGCGCGGCGCGGCAACACGTCTGCGCCCGGGCGAGACGACAGCGCGACACGGTCGTCTCGCCTTGCCTGCCAGATTTTGTCCCGACGCACGCGGCGCCGCGCGGCGCCGAGTTTGAGAACGACGCTTGCCGTGATGCCCGCGAGCGCCAGCGCGCCGGTGATCACGGCCAGCAGCATCGGAACCGAAGCGGGCCGGCCACGCAACGAATCCATGGCGGCAGGGGCGGCCTCCGCGATTGCGGCTGGCGGCGCCGCGGCCTGATCCGGTTGCTCGTTTGCTGCCAGATGATCGCTCACGGGCGGTGGATTGGCCGCCGCAATCACGGTTGAGGGGTCCGGCCAGCGCGAGGCGACAACCGATGGCTGCGCCTGAGCGCCGGCATTATTCTCGCTGTCCGCGGCCTCCGCCGGCATCGGCGGCATTGCCGGAATCGGCGCGCTGTCTCGGGGAGGCTGCTCGATGGTTGTTTGCGCCGGCAGTTCGGCGTGTGCGTTCGCGATCGAACGTTGCGTTGCCGCAGCTTGCTTCGGCACGATCGGCATGGGCGAGCCGGGCGGACTGGACGCAGCGGTTTGCGGCGGCTTTTCGCCTTCTTGCCGAAGATACCAGCAGTGGCGTTTGGTGACGTGATCGATCCGGTAATACCAATGGCTACCCCCGGGCGTTTGGTCTTTCGGCGCGGTGAGGCAATCGTCAGCCGCGCGCGCAGCGCCGTTCGGCAGCATCGCGAGTGCAGTGACCGAAACAAGACTCGCCAACATCGCGGATCGAAATTTTGCGGCTCGGTTTGGCATCTGCATCTCCGGTACTGATACGCGACTCTCAACACCCCGGTTCTCGTCAAAGACTTGGGTGGCAATGGGCCGCAATTCCGGAGACGATTGGGCTTAATTCGGGCTCGGATCGGCGCGGGCAAGGCGCAAAAAAGCCCAACAAATATGCGATTATTTCACTGTTTCGACGAGGTCCCGGCTCCCGACGCAGCGCCGGAACGGTTACTGGCTCGCGAGCACGTCGGTGAACAGCACGTAGCGCGTTCCATCGAAGCGCACCAGCCGCATCTGCTGGATCGGACGCAGGTCCGTCGGAGTGGTCTTGAGACGAATCCCGGGCAGCAGCAACGGCAGCTCCATGTCCAGATGGGAAGCCTGCTTCATGATGTTTTCGCGCGTGAGATTATCGCCGCACTGCTTCAGGAGCTGGACGACCGCGTAACCGATATTGTAGCCATAAGGCCCGTAATAGTCGCTCTTGCTGATGCGCGGGTTGTACTTGTCCATCCACACGTTCCAGGCCTGCATCGCCGGGTCGTCTTTCCATTGCGGGTCGGCCGGATCCTTCTGATAGGCCGCCGAGATCACCCCTTTTGCAGCTTCAAACCCCGCCGGCTTGATCGCGCCCGCGATCGAGGAACCGATGCTGACCACGAATTCCTGCGGGTGCCAGTCGATGTCATAGGCCTTGCGGATGGCTTGCGCGGAGAATTTGGGGATCGTGACGATGAAAAACACGTCCGCGCCCGCCGTCTTCAGCGACACCACCTGGGAATCGACGGTCGGGTCGGTGGTGTTGTAGTACTGCGACGACACGATCATGGTCGAGGCCTTGTCGCCGAGCCCGCGCTTGAAGCCCAACAGATAATCGCGGCCGAGATCGTCGTTTTGCGCCAGGATCCCGATCTTGGCGTCGGGCATCGTCGACAGAATGTATTTGGCGTAGATCTCGCCTTCCGACGCATAATGCGGCGTCCAGCTCATCGTCCACGGGTAGTGCTGGGGGTCATTGAAGACGGTGGCGCCCGAGCCGACGAACAGATGCGGCACCTGCTTCTGGTTGATGTATTTCACGACCGCCATATTGGGCGCGGTGCCCACCGGATTGACCAGAAACAGCACCTCGTCGCTCTCGATCAGGCGCCTGATCTGCTCCACCGTTTTCGGCGGGCTGTAGGCGTCGTCAAGGCTGATGAAATTGATCTTGCGGCCGTTCACGCCACCCTGTTCGTTGATCATCGTGAAATAGGCGGTAGCGGAGACCGCGCCGGCCGAATAGGCCGATGCCGGACCGCTATAGGGCGTGGTGGTCCCGATCTTGATTTCGGTGTCGGTGGCGCCGGGGCTGTATTGCTTCTGCGCCAGGGCCGGAGTGGCGGCGAGGGCGAGTGAAACCAAAGCCGAGGCCACCACAACAGAGCGATTGCGCCAAGCCTCCAAAATCCAAGCCATTCGAATCCTCCCTGTTCAAGCGAGGCTTGCGTGGCACTCTGCCTCTTTTGGCGAGGCTTATGAGATGCTCGGCCTCAGTTCTTCAGCACGATGCGCCCGACCACTTTTCCGGCCCGCAGTTGTTCGATCCATTTCTGGACGTCGCCCATTGGTTCTTCCTTCATGGGCGTGGGCTTGATCTTGCCGGCGCGCGCCAGCGCCATCAGTTCATTCCCCTCGGCCAATGTCCCGACCATGAAACCTTCGATCGTCATGCGTTTGTAGATCCATTGTACCATGGGCAGGCTGAAATTGCCGCCCATCAGTCCGGAGACCACGATCTTGCCGCCGCGCGCGACGACGGAGACGGCGAAGGCCATCGATTTTTCGTTGCCGGCAAAATCGACAATCTCATCGAAGCCACCCTCGGTCTCCTTGATAATTCGTCTTACGACTTCCGCTTCCGAGGGATCGTAGGCGACGGCAGCGCCATTCCGCAGCGCCGCCTCGCGGGCCGCCGGGCTCAGATCGGCCACCGAGATATTTTGCTTGAACATGGCCTGCGCGAAAGAAAGGCCCATCATGCCGACGCCACCGAGCCCGATCAGCAGGAGATTGCGCTGCCGCGGCCGGTCGACCAGGCGCTTCAGCGCGCCATAGGCAGTCACGCCGGAGCACATCAGGGTTGCGGCCTGATTGACCGGCAAGGAACCGTAGTCCAGCAGGTATTTTGCATCCGGCACCAGCACATGGCTGGCGAAGCCGCCGTCGATGGTGACACCGAGAAAGCGTTGCTTGGCGCAGAGATTCTCGTCGCCATTGGCGCAGTCGCGGCACTGGCCGCAGCCGATCCAGGGGAATACCGCTCTTTTGGCGCCGATCAGGTCCTTCGATACATCGGGGCCAACCTCCTCGACGACGCCCGCGATCTCGTGTCCCAACGTGAAGGGCAGCGTCATGCCGCGGGTGGTATCGAGCCGCTTGCCGCCGCCGAGATCGGCGTAGCCGTCCTGGATGTGCAGGTCGGAATGGCACAATCCGCAGCGCTCGATGCGCACCAGCACTTCGCCGGCTACTGGCTTCGGCGTCTCGACGATGGTTTCGCACAACGGCGCATCGAATTTGACCAGCGATTGGCGTCGCATCAGCGCCATGGCATTTTTCTCCTCAGGGCACGTCCGGTTTTGCGCCTCGTATATCGGTCAATTCACGGGCCATGGCAACAAAACCGGAAACCGGAATGGTCTCGGCGCGCCGCGTCAGATCGACATGCGCGGCCGCGGCCAGCCGTGCCGGCTCGACGTTGAGCGATTTGAGGCTTTGCCGCAGCATTTTCCGCCGCTGGCCGAACGCCGCCGCCGCAACCTGCTCCAACGCCCGGCGCTCGCACGGGTCCGGCGCGGCACGGGGCACCAATCGCACCACCGATGAGGTGACCTTGGGTTGCGGCACGAAGGCCGCCGGGGAGATGTCGAACAGGATCTTTGTCTCGGCGCGCCAGTTTGCGAGCACCGCCAGCCGCCCATAGGCTTCGTCATTGTCGCGCGCGACGATGCGCTCGGCCACTTCGCGCTGAAACATCAGCACCATCATCTCGTACCAGGGCGGCCACGGCTCGATCGACAGCCAGTCGATCAGAAGCGCGGTGGCGATGTTGTAGGGCAGGTTGGCGACGATTTTTGCCCTGGTATCGCCGAGCCACGCCCGGGGATCGAAATGCTGCGCGTCGGCGCACACGATTTCCAGCCGCCCCGGATATCGCCTCGAAATCTCCTCCAGTGCCGGCAATGCGCGCTCGTCGCGCTCCACGGCGATGACGTGCCGGGCACCCAATGCGAGCAATGCGCGGGTCAGCCCGCCGGGACCAGGACCGATCTCGACGATCGTGGTGTCCTCGAGCGGAGCTGCGGCGCGCGCGATCCGTGCCGTGAGATTGAGGTCCAGCAGAAAATTCTGTCCAAGGGATTTGCGGGCCGACAGAGCGTGCTGGCGAATGACCTCGCGGAGCGGCGGGAGGTCGTCGATCGCGCTCATGCCGGCTGCGTCGCCGCCATGCGGGCGGCCAGCCGCAATGCGGCGATCAGGCTGGATGGATTGGCCTTGCCGGTGCCGGCGATGTCGAACGCCGTACCGTGATCCGGCGATGTGCGAATGAACGGCAAACCCAGCGTGACGTTGACGGCGTCGTCGAAGGCCAGCGTCTTGATCGGGATCAGCGCCTGATCGTGATACATGCAGATCGCGCAGTCATAGGTTTTGCGCGCCGCGTCGTGAAACATGGTATCGGCCGGCAGCGGTCCACGGATGTCGATGCCTTCGCCGCGCAGGATTTCGACCGCGGGCGCCACGATGGCCTGGTCCTCGGTGCCGAGCGAGCCGTCTTCGCCGGCATGTGGATTGAGTCCGGACACCGCAAGCCGCGGATGGGGCACGCCGAAGCGGGCTTGCAGGCCCACGACCACGATGCGGGCGGTGGTGACGATCAACTCACTCGACAGTCGCGCGATCGCCTCACGCAGCGAAAGATGGATGGTCACGGGCACGACGGCCAGCGCCGGGGACCACAGCATCATCACCGGATGCGGCGGATGGCCGCCGGTGGCCGCGAGTTCGGCGAGAAATTCGGTGTGGCCGGGATGGCGGAAGCCGGCGCGATAGAGGACGCTCTTGGCAATTGGATTGGTGACGACCGCGCTCGCCCGCCCGGCGACGACATCACCGACGGCCTGCCGGATCGAGCCGAGCACGGCGTCCGCGCTGTTGTGGTCCGGCCGGCCGGGCTGCGCGGAGGCGGCATGACCGGTGGCCACCACCGGCAATGCATCGGCAAAGGCAGCCGACGCATCTTCGGCGGCGACACAGGCCAGTTCGATCTTGATTCCGAGTGCCTTCGCCCGCCGGGCGAGGTGATCGCGGTCGCCGAGCAGGTAGAATGCCGGAAGCTCCAGCTCATTGCGGAGCAGCCACGCCTTGATCGTGATATCGGGTCCGATGCCTGCGGGTTCGCCTGAAGTCAGCGCGAGGGGCTTTGCCATGCGTCAACGATATTCGATCATCGCGGCTTTGCGGATTTCCTGCAGGTATGCCTTCGACTTCGCCGTGAATTTATCGGCGTACATCTTATCCCGGATTTCCTTCTTCTTCGGCGTGTCGACGGTGGTCGGGGCCCTCCCGCACAGCGCGACCATCTCGACTCCCTGTTTGGTTACTTCAGGCGGCGTCAGATGGCCGATCGGGGTCTTGTCGAGCAGTTCACGAAGAACCGGCGGGATATCGGCCGAGGTCTTGACCACGATCTCGCGTATCGCGGCATTCGGCATTGATTTGAAGTAGGCATTGGCCTGGGCGCAGCTCTGGACCTGGCCGCGCAGAGCTTCGGCTTCTTTTTGCTTGGCTTCGATGGCGGTGGGTGCGGATCCGTGCGGAACGAGCAAGACGATCGGCTGCATCTTGTATTCGAAACTCTCTGCCTCCGGCTTCTCGTCGCCGGCGCTCACCTGGACGGCGGCGGCGACATCCTTCTCGCCGACCTGCAGGCTCTCCTTGAAGCGCCCGCGCACCAGGCTGGTCCAAACCATGTCGGCCTTGATGCGGGACTTCAGCGTGTCGGGCCGAATGCCCTGGCTTTCGAGGGACTTTGTCAGCTGATCCGGCGTGATCCGCATCCGTCCGCTCATCCCCGCATAGGCCTGGTCGATATCCGTGGAGGTGGGGTCGACGCTGAATTTCTTGGCTTCCCGGATCTTCAGCTTTTCATCGATCAGTTCGTCGATCACCTGCTGGCGGTCGGCGGGCTTGTGCGTCGTCAGGAAGTTCAGCTTGCTGCGCTGTTCGATATCGTAGTTGGTGATGGGTTCGCCGTTGACCATGACGGCGACGGCCTGCGCATGCGACGGCGAAGCGCAACCCATCAGGATGAGCACTGCGACGCAACCCAGGATGAGAGGCGAGAGTCGGTGAGAGAATGTGGTCGTCATGGTCATTTTCGCTGGTCAGCCGGTTCGAACTCGCGCCGGGATTCGTCCTCCGGGCAGCGCCGCCGCCGGTTCTACTGGATACCGGTAGCTCCGCTGGCAGTCGTGGACGTAGAGGCAAGGGTCCGCAAGCCGATTTGCAACATAAAGGCGTGACTCAGCACGGGCGGGGTAGTGCCGGCGGAGTAACTGTAGGCCGTGACGTAGTTGGCCGCCAGCACGAAGCAGTCATCGACATAGCCGGCGCCCACGATGTACTGGTTGATCTTGTTCGCTTCGAGATCCCATCGGGCGGCTCCCGTCACCACCCAGTTCGCCGCCACCTTGATCGAGCCGCTGCCCAAAAGTCCTTCGCGGCGGGTCAGGTATCCGAGGTCCGGTTGTGGGGCATAATCGCCGTACATCAGGCTGACCGACCAGCGGTCGAAGTTCGCACGGCCTTCCGCCTCGAAACGCTGCACGCTAAACGTCGCCTGATCGAACCTTGAGCGCACGCTGAAGGTATAGGTTCGGTTCGGCGAATATTCGGCGCTGGCGACATAGTCCGACTTTGGCGTCGCCAGGCCGGAATCGAGGCCGGTATTGGTCATGTCCTGGACCGCGTACGAATTCAGGCCGAACAATTGATAGGACTGTCCGAATAGTACCTTGACGGCGCCGCCGCGGTCGAATTGCGTGGTCGCCTGCATGCCGACATTGGCGCGGCCGCCGCCTTCAACGCGGTCATAGCCGGAGAACTTGTCGACGCTGAACAGGTTGCTGGTGTCGAACACCATGCTCTGCGCGTCTTCGTTGGGCAGCTTGCCGGCATAGGTTTCATTGGGCCGAGCGATGACCTGCACGATCGGCTCGATCGTGGTGGTGCCCCAGGGCTGAACGTTGATGAAGGGGTAGCGGTATTCGAGGCCGACGGTCGGCATCACCCGCAGCGCCTGCGTATTGCCGACCGGCAGGAAGTTGGAAACGCCCGGCTGGTTCGAGATCGACGCATCGATCGCGTCGGCGCGAATGCTTGCAAACGGCGTCCAGATTTCGCCGGCGGAATCGGTGAACGATCGCCGCCACTGCGCCTCCGCCGTCGCCCGCGTGTAGGTGCCCGGAATGCCGCGCAGCAGGCATTGCGTCGGCATCCGCGCCATCGGATCGGCGGACGCCGTGGTGCACAGGCTGTTGGTGTTTGCCAGCGTCGTGATCGGGTCGAAGGCGGCGTCGTTCCGCGTCAGGCTGGTGAAGTTGGTCTTGTAGCTGACTTCGCCGCCAAAGATCGCAGTGTTGAGCACGTTGGAATAGTCGACCACCGGGTGGATGACTGGAACCGCCTGCTGGAAGCCGGAAAAGCTGAGATAGTAGATCGTGCGCGCGTCGAAGTAGCTGCGATTGCCGACGCCGGTCAGATAGAGCTGGGAAACGGCTTCCGTCGGCAGGCTCAGGAAGGATCCGTACGGATCCTTGTATTGCGACAGGCGGTAGTCGGACATGAAATAATAGTCCGACAGCACCACGCCGTCCCAGCCCCATACCCATTTGTCGTTCAACGCGAACTGGCCCTTGGTCTCGACGCCACCGCGGAACTGGCGGTCTCCGGGCTGGCCGACGAAGGCGCCGGGGTCCAGCTGGTCGATGCCGTAGGCGCGGATCTGATACGACCCGTTCAACAGGCGCTGACGGAATTCAGCCTGAAACAGCACGCCTTGCCTGGTTGTGAAGCGCGGGTTGAAGGTTGCGTCATAATCGGGCGCGATCGCCCAGTAGAACGGGATTTCGACGCCAAAGCCGTAGGTTGAAACGTCGGTGAAGCCGGGCATCAGGAACCCGGTCTTGCGCTTCACGGTCGGATCGGGCGTCGAAAAATACGGCATATACGCCATCGGAACGCCGAAGAACTCCAGCTGCGCGTTCTCGAAATACAGCATCTTGTCGGTCTGGTCGTGAACGATCCGCGCGCCCTTGACCTGCCACAGCGGCGGCTTCTTGGGATCGTCCTTGCAAGGGGCGCAGGCGGTATAGACGCCGTTTTCGAACACGGTGTAGTTGCCGCCCGAGCGGTCGGAGCGCGTCGCTGCCATGCGGGTTGCGTCGGCGGTGTCCACCCGCAGCGAATCGACGAACCCGTCGCGGTAGTCGTCGCTCAAATCCATGATGTTGGCGTAGGTGATCTTGCCTTCCGCATCGGTCATGCGGATGTTGCCTTCGGCATGCAGCCGCTTGGTCTTCTGATCGTAGATGACCTTGTCGGCCTCGATGCTGGTGCCGTTGTAGAACATCTGCACGTTGCCGACCGCCGAGACCCGCGAATTGTTGTAGTCGTAGTCGACCTCGACGGCCTGGACCAGCATCTGCCCGTCGTTGGCGGTGCGGGGTGGCACCGGATGCGGAGGCCGCGGATTGAAGGTAAAGCCTTGCGCCGCGGCCGGCGTCGTCGCCGCAAAACCAAACACGCCGGCGAGAGCCAGTCCGAACACCAGCGCGAAGAGGGCAGCACCGAGACCGCTCAAGCGCTCACGATGACGGCGCACGGGGGTGCGCCGCCTGAATGCAGGCGAGCCTACTTGCCGGGCGGCGACAACTGCCACTACCCGTCCTCCTGGTACAGCAAGGCCAAAAAGCCGGTGAGGCCGCCCACGAACACGGGCAGCCACGCCGCAGCGATCGGATGCATCAACTCAGCCTTGCTCAGATCCTCAGTTACTTTCGACAAAACATAGAGCAGAAAGCCCGCGCCCACGCCACTCAAAACCATCTTCTGCACGCCGCCGAACCGGAAGAACCGCAGCGAGACCGACGCCGCCAGCATCACCATCGCGGCCAGCAAAAACGGCTGCGCGATCAGCTTGTGGTACTGCAGCCGGTAGCCGGCGGTCGCAAATCCGGAGCTCTCGGAGGACCGGATATAGCCCGGAAGTTGCCAAAAAGACACAGTCTCCGGCGTGGAAAAACTGTTGCGGACCTGGGCAGGCGTCAGGCTGGTGGTGAGGTAGAAGGTGTCCTCGTCAATTGGAGGTCCATCGAGGGAGAATCGGCGCGCGGATCTGAACAGCCAGCGACCTTCCTCGAGCGTTGCCTCGCGCGCCTCGATTCGCTCCTTGAACTGGAAGTTGGTATCGAACCTGAACAGCGTCAGTCCGGTCAGCCGCACGCCCTGTTGCTCGCTGCGCGCGGCGTTGATGATGACCTGGCCATCGCTGTTCACCTGATTGATCCAGAAGCCGGAGGCGTCCTGGATGCCGCCGCCGGGCGCGGAGCCGAACAGTTCCGCCTCCATCCGCTTGGAGAGCTCGCGCAGATTGGCGGACATCGGATTGTAGGCCGTCGTCGCCAGAATTCCGAGCAGCACCGCGCTTGCCAGCGCCGGCGCGATGAACTGCCAGGCGGAGACGCCGGCGGCCCGCGCCACCACGAGTTCAAGCCGCCGCGAAAGCGCGAGATAGCAGGTCATCGCCCCGATCAGGATGCAGAACGGCATCATCTTTTCGAGCAACTGCGGCACGCGGAACAGCGACGTCTCCGCGACTGCGATGGCCGATACCGAAACCAGCCCCGAGGTCTTTCGCACCATCTCGATGTAGTCGACCAGCACCAGAAGCACGAAGATCGACGCGAACACGCCGATTGCCGCGATCACAAAGCGACCGGCAAAATATCGACCGAGCGTGTTGGTCATCATGTTCATGCTGTGACGGGCCGCCCAAACAGCCGCAGCAGGCGCGCGATCGATCGATTGATCGCTTCGATCAGCGCAGCCGGCGGTTCTATCACCACGCCCCAGATGATGATCCACAGGCCTGCGCCGATCGCCGCCGCCAGCATCAAATATTGCACGACTGCGGCCAGCGGCGATTTCACCGCCATCACCGAGCAGGCGAATCCCGCCATCCGCAATCCGAACACCGCGAGGATCGAGCCGCCGATCGAAAAATTGCGGCTCTGACGCGTCGTGCGCGGCGCGCCGAGAAAGGCGAAGGTGAGCGCCGCGAATGCGAACGGATAGATCGGCGACATGAAGCGGTCGTGCAGCTCGGCACGGAACTGACCGGGCAGCTGCTTGTAAACCGGATCGTCGTCGGCCGGCGACAGCAACTCCCAGAGGTAGCGTTCGCGGATACCGAGGGAGACGTCGCGGCCCTGATTGGAGAATTTCGACATGTCGAAGCCGTAGCGGCCGAACGCCACCAGCGCCGGATCGCGCTTGCCGGCTTCGAAGCGTTCGAGATTTCCGTCCTCGAGAATCAGGAACGAGCCGCCGTCGCTTTTCACAATCGTGCCGTGGTCGGCGACGATGCTGACGCGTTCCTTCGGATCGCGGCGGTCATCGATGAAGATGCCGACCAGGAGGCCGCCCGGCTGCCGTTCCCGGATGCGGATCGTCAGGTTCTGGTCGAGCTGAGCGAAGCGGCCGGGCTGCAGGATGTTGGTGAGCACGTCCGCGGTGATTTCGGCGTCCCATTGCTTGATTCGCCGCATCCCGTCAGGGGCTAGATAGGCGGCGATGAAGGCGACCATGACCGCCACCACGCAGGTGGCGTAGAAAAACGGGTAGAACAGCCGGAACGGCGAGAAGCCGGCCGCATTCATCACGATGATTTCGGAGTCGGTCGCCAGCTTGTTCAGCGTGTGGGAGATCGCGATCATCAGCGCGATCGGCGAGATGATCAGGACCAGTGCCGGGATGACGAGGCTGGTGATGCCGAGAAAGGTGAGGATGGTCTGACCCTGGCTGGTCATCAGGTCGATGCCGCGCAACGCCTGCGTAATCCAGATCACCCCTGTCAGGCTGACCAGCACAAGCGCAAACGACGCCAGCGTCGTGCGAAAGATATACTTGTCGATCGACCCCATCGCCACCCGCACGATCCCGCCCTGCGCACCGGAACGGCAGCCGCGACCAATCCCGAAATTCGGGATCCCCATTGGTCGCGCTGCCATTTCTCCAGCCAGTTACTCTTCACTACCATCCCTTTGATCCGTCAACAAAATGGCTGCGCCATGGCACCTTCCGGATAAGGTTAATAAAACGTGTCATGTGGCCTTCTCGCCACTGCCGAGCCTTGGCAGCGCGCCCGCGAACGGGTCATAGTGGCCGGACCAAGCTCTTGACGGACGTGAATCCCCGCCGGAGAGAACATTCCGAGCACACCCGGCGGGTTCCCGACCAGCGACAGCCCCCATTTTGAAGGATTTACCTATGCCCGACGCCGTCAAGGTCGGTTTTGTCCCGCTTTCCACCGCCCCGCGCGGCATTCTCGTGATATTCTGCGACGATACGTTGAAGTTCGGCGCCGCGACCCGCAAGGCGCTGGGATCCGCGGCCAGTCTGGTCAGCCGGGCGGCGGCGACCAACCAGTTCAAGGGCAAGAGCGCCTCCACGCTCGATATTCTGGCGCCGGAGGGGCTCAAGGTCTCGCGCCTGATCGTGGTCGGCGCCGGCAAGCTCTCGGGCCTCAAGGACAATGATTTTCTCAAGCTGGGCGGGGTGGCCGCCGGCAAATTGCGCGCCGGCAGCGATGCCGTCACCATCATTGCCGAATTGCCGGATGGGGCCATGAAGCCCGATTCGGCGGCGGCGGTCGCCGCCGGCGTGCGGCTGCGCGCCTATAAGTTCGACCGCTACAAGACCAGGAAGAAGGATGGCGAGGAGGCCGCGTTGCGCGCCGACATTTCGCTCGCGGTCGGCGACGTCGCCGCCGCGCGAAAGGCGTTCGCGCCGAACGCCCACATCGTCGATGGCGTCCTCGCCGCGCGCGACCTGGTCAACGAGCCGCCCAATGTGCTGTTCCCGGTGGAATTCGCCCGCCGCGCCAGCCAACTGCGCAAGCTCGGCGTCAATGTCGAGATTCTCGACGTCAAGGCGATGACGAAACTCGGAATGGGCGCGCTGCTCGGCGTCGCCCAGGGCTCGACCCAGCCCGGGCGCACCGTGATCATGCGCTGGAACGGCGGCAAACGCGGCGATCAGCCGGTCGCCTTCATCGGCAAGGGTGTCTGTTTCGACACCGGCGGCATTTCGATCAAGCCGGCGGCCAGCATGGAGGACATGAAGGGCGACATGGGAGGTGCCGCGTGCGTGGTGGGATTGATGCACGCGCTGGCGGCGCGCAAGGCCAAGGCCAACGTGGTCGGCGCCATCGGCCTGGTCGAGAACATGCCCGACGGCAACGCGCAACGCCCCGGCGATATCGTGACCTCGATGTCCGGCCAGACCATCGAGATCATCAACACCGACGCCGAGGGCCGTTTGGTGCTGGCCGACGTGCTCTGGTACGTGGCGAAGAAGTTCAAGCCGAAATTCATGGTCGATCTGGCAACGCTGACCGGCGCGATCATGGTGGCGCTCGGCACCGAATATGCCGGATTGTTCTCCAACAATGACGAGTTGGCCGAGCGGCTGACCAAGGTCGGGCTGGCGACGGGGGAACGGGTCTGGCGGATGCCGCTCGGCCCCGAATACGACAAGCTGATCGACTCGCAATTCGCGGATGTGAAGAACACCGGCGGCCGCCATGGCGGCTCGATCACCGCCGCGCAGTTCCTGCAGCGTTTCGTCGACGATACGCCGTGGGCGCATCTGGATATCGCGGGGACCGCGATGGGCGCGCCGAAATCCGACATCAATCAAAGCTGGGGTTCGGGTTTTGGCGTCCGCCTGCTCGAGCGGCTGGTGGCCGAATATTACGAGGCCAAAAAGTAGCACCGATGACGGAAGTCCTGTTCTACCACCTGCAAAACATGGCGCTGGAAAGCGTCTTGCCGCCGTTGCTCGAGAAATCGCTGGAGCGCGGCTGGCGAGTGGTCGTGCAGTCGACGTCGCAGGAGCGCATCGACGCGCTCGACGGGCATTTGTGGACCTATCGCGACGATTCCTTCTTGCCGCACGCCACCTGGCGCGCCGGCGACGCGGGGCGCGCTGGCGACGCGGGGCGCGCCGGCGATGCGCAGGACCAGCCGATCGTGCTGGCGCTCGAAGACGGCAACCCGAACCGCGCCAATGTCAGGTTTCTGATCGACAACGCCGTGCTGCCGGCGGACGCCGATGCCTATGAGCGGATGGTTCTGGTCTTCAACGGCGACGACGGCGAGGCGCTGGCTGCCGCCCGGGGCGCCTGGACCGATTGCAAGGCGCGGGGTTTCGATGTCACATATTGGCAGGCCGACGAACGGGGCCGTTGGCAGCGGCGGGATTAGCACTATCGGGCAATTAATGATAATTTGCAGTTTCGGACCGCGCCGTTGCGCGCAGCCACGGTCGTGCCGCAAAGTGATGTTGGGACAAGCAGTTGGAATGCAATTCATAGATAGCGCATGATCTTTTCGCCAAACCGCCTGCAGTTTGGGCGGATCATACGCTGCGATGGGGGTGGGAATTTAGTTGATCGTGCGAGACACCAACGCTTCTCGAATGCGACTGCTGGCGTTGCTGGCGCTTGCCCCCCTCGTTGTGGGCTGCACAGGTGCGTCCGATCTGATTTCCAGAGATGCCGAATGGTTCTCGCGTCCGGGCCGGCTGTTCATCCGGAACATCGAAGCGCCGCCGCTCTCGCCCAACAAGCCGGTCACGGCCGAGGATCTGGTCTCAGCCGAGGGGTATTGCCCGGGAATGGCGCCTCCGGGTAGCCCCGCGGACGCCAACGCGGCGACCGATGGCGCCGCCGGGCCAGTGCCGTCGACAACCGGGACGGTGGCGCTCGGTCATACCGAATGCGATGTGGTGCGCGGCATCGGCGCACCCGCCAGCGTGAACCTCTCCAGCAATCCGCGCGGCGACCGGGTCGCGGTGGTCACCTATCTGCAGGGCCAGCGCGCCGGGATCTATACCTTCACCGCAGGGCGCCTGACTTCGATTGAGCGCGGCTCCGAGCCGGTAGAGCAGCCCAAGACCGCCAAATCGAAGCCGAAGAAGAAGCCGGCGGCGACGTAGGGCGCGGACTCATTGGCAAGCAGCCGAATGCGGAGTGATCCGAGCTTGATGAAGGCCCGGTAGTTGGCGGCGAGCCTGCAGTGCGTGAGTCCGGAAATGGCACGAACCAAACGCGCCAGTTCATTTCACGAACGTCGGTTATTGCGGGTGGAACGGACATGGTGAACAAGCGCACATAAGTCGCTTATCACCCAACTCGGACATCGGCGGGTTCGATTGGCCTTGGAAGCCGATCTGGGCTACCTCAGGCCGTAGATTGCTTGACCGAGCCTCGGGGAATACATGAGACGACGAGAATTGATTAGGCTTCTCGCGGGCGCGGTGGCTGTCTTTCCTCTGGCCGCGCGTGCACAGCAGGCGACAATCCCGCGCATCGGCGTCCTTCAATTCGCCGGTCCGGAACATATGGGGCCGTTTGCCCAGGCGCTTCGCGATCTTGGCTATGTCGAGGGCAAGACCATTCAGTTCGAAACGCGGTCTGCGGAAGGCAACGCAGATCGTCTCCCCGGACTGGTAGCGGAGTTGATAGCAAGCAAGGTCAATATCATTGTGGCTTCGCTGACGCCGGCAGTCGTAGCCGCAAAGAACGCGACGCGCGACATTCCCATCGTCATGGCGCCGGCCGGCGATCCCCTCGGCATGGGGCTGGTCGTGAGCCTTGCGCGGCCGGGCGGAAATCTGACTGGCATCTCGGCGGCTGGCGCCGAGCTGGCAGCCAAAAGCCTTGAGCTGATCCCGGAAATCGTGCCGGGTGCTCGCCGCGCGGGCATTCTGGCCAATGCAAATGATCCGTTCACGAAGCCGTACCTTGAGGCCATCCAAAAGGCCCGCCCGGCGGTGCCGCTTGAACTCCAGACCATCGTGGTTCACGGCAGCGATGAACTCGATGGCGCATACGCGGCAATGGTCCGCGACCATGCGGACGCAATTGTCGTCCAGCCCAGTCTTCCGGTGAAACTGACGGTCGATCTGGCGCTGAAATACCGACTGCCGTCGCTCTCGATCCTGAAGTCCGACGTACAAGCTGGATGCTTGGCCTCGTACAGCGGTTCCGCCGCCGAGCTGGGTCTCCAAATCGCAGCTTATGTGGACAAGATCCTCAAAGGAGCCAAACCGGCTGATCTTCCGGTGCAGCAGCCCACCAGGTTCGAAATAACGATCAATCTCAGGACCGCCAAGGCTGTCGGTCTAACGATTTCGCCCGCGCTACTCGCGCGAGCAGACGAGGTGATCGAATAGGAGCTCCGATGACGGCTCATGGCACGTTTGAGACATGACAACCGCCGCTTGGGATGTCTGCTTGCCGGCGAAGACCGGAAGCAGGCCGCCCACCGTCAAAGTGGCGCTGATCGACCCGCTTCGGACATCGGGCCCGGCCATGCCGAACAAGACAACCGCGCCCTGGCATCAGCTCCCTGGACCTGTCCTTCGAGCGTCATGAAAGCCAAGGTCACTCCGGTTTCATGTTAGCGGCTCGGATCACCTTGCCCCACTTCTCGACTTCAGCACCTATAAACTTTCCGAATTCGACCGGTGTCATCAGCATCGGCTCAGCGCTCAACGCGGCAAGTCGCGCCTTCATATCGGCATCGGAGAGAACGCCGTTGATCTCGTGGTTGAGCCTATCGATGATCTCGGTCGGCGTGTCCCTCGGGGCACCGATCCCGTCCCAAATATAAGCTTGATAGCCCGGCACAAATTCTCCCACCGAAGGAACATCCGGCAACGCATACGAGCGCGTCGCTCCGGTGACCGCGACCGCGCGAAGCCTGCCGGCTCTGATCTGCTCGGTCGCCGTAGCAATCGGAGTAAACGCGGCCTGCACTTGCCCGCCAACCAGATCGGGAATGAAACTACCGCGATATGGCACGTGAACCATATCAACGCCCGCCATCGTCTTGAACAGCTCGCCGGCCACGTTGGGCGCGCTCCCTGTGCCAGCCGACGCATAGTTGATCTTGCCGGGATTGGCCTTGGCATAGGCGATGAAGTCGGGAAGCGTTTTGGCCGGAAACGCCATGTTCACTGCCAATACGTTGGACGACCGGAAGGTGCTTGCAACCGGGGCGATGTCGCGGAGAAGATCGAAGGTAAGATTGTCGTAGAACGTCGCATTAGTCGCGTTGGTCGAGGTCACCACGAGCAGCGTATAACCATCGGGCGGAGCGCGCACCACAGCCTCGGTGCCGATATTGCCGGCAGCGCCCGGACGGTTCTCGACAATGAATTGCTGCCCCAATCGCGTGGAAAGTGATTGCGCAATTAGTCGCGCGACAATGTCGGGCGCATTGCCAGCGGCGAAGGGGACGACAACGCGCACCGGCCGCGTCGGATAGGTCTGCGCCCACGCGATCCGCGAGGTTGCCGAGAGCCCGGCAGCGCCTGCGGCCAGATGCAGAAAGCGTCGGCGAGGAAGTTTCATGGCGGCCCTCCCTGCAACAACAAACTATTCCAATTCCTGGGTCGCTGAAAGGGTTACGATTTCCGGTTGTGGGCACGTTTCGGGCATGCCGCAATGTCCGAGTTGAGTCGGTTTTCTGGGGTAATGCTGAAGTCGGACTTCGGGGCCGTCAGGGCAGCTTTTGACCCTTGGCGTCGCCGCGATGATCCAGCGGTTCGCTCACGTGGTGCTTTAGGAAATTGGGATCGATCTGCATTGACGGAGGCGTCTCGCTGCTTATGAATACCGGCCGGAGTGTGTGTGATTTGAATCGCCACACGTTGTCTTCGTTCAATACACACTCATTGATCAAATCTGCCACCATAGGGGGATTTGATTGATGCTTCGATTTACCACCATAGAAAGTGACTATACCCAGCACTGTCGCGCCGCGTTCGCCGCTCGACGCTACATATAGATTGGTGACCAGGTGACGCACCGCTTTCACGCCGCTAATCCCTAGTTGACGCACTGCTTTCGCGCCGTTTTGACGAGCGCGCCACTCATAGAATGCTCGGATCTCTTCACGCCCTTCAAACCGGTTGTGACCCACCATCTTCACGCCGTCCGGGGTGAAAAATTCATGGGCGGTGCGCCCTTCGTTGAAGTCAACGTCGTACCAATATGCCACCTCAAGACGGTGAAGAGCGTGCCAGAGGAGGTGTTCGTCGTGAGTGTTCATTGGCCCTTCAGGCAACTTGTGAAAATTGGTCGCAATTTCGTTATCTGTCATCGAATCTGTCATCGAATGGGCCTTTCGATTTGTAACGGCGCCTCGCTGCGTTGATTGGGTTTGTATCTTCCCCGCTAAGCCGGCTTCGCCGCTGAGTTCCACTCGAACCGTCTCGCTAAGGCCATGAGGCGCCCGCTGCCAGCCTGTATGACGTCACGATGGGTTTATCTAATGAGATCGGGGATAGCAGTGTGGATCGCCAGAGTTATGTCGCGTTCGTGATCGAGGTCGTCGGAACCCTGGGCTCAAGCATTGGCCCAGACATCAGGTGGAATGAAATCACACTCGAGAGCCTGTAGTCCGATCATCCGTCGCTCCCATCAACCGGGCTGATGTCGTTACTGTAGAGTCCAGCTTGCCGGCCGCGCTCCTGCACCAAAGCAAGCACCGCGTCGATCGTCGGTGTTGCGACCTTGACGAGGCGGCCCATTTCCTGGACGGCGGTAACGAGTGCATCGATCTCCAGGGATCGGCCTCGTTCGAGATCTTGCAGCATCGAAATTTTGTGACCGACGACGGAACCGGCTGCGTTCAGCCGCCTCTCCATCATTTGCTCCGGAATGGTGAGACCGAGCGATGCTGTTATCGCCTGGGCTTCGGCCATCATGGACTTGCACAGGGCTCGCAGGCCGCGCTCGGAGGTGACGCGATCGAGGGTCGCGAGGGTAAGGGCGCTGATCGGGTTGAAGCAGACGTTGCCCCAGAGCTTGAGCCAGATGTTCCAGCGGATGGTGTCGCGGATCGGCGCATCAAAGCCGGCGGAAACCAGGGCATCGCGCAGGGCCACGATGCGCTCCGAGGCGGAGCCGTCGGGCTCGCCGATAGTGAAGCGCTTGAACAGGCGATGTTCGATCACGCCGGGCGCCACGACCTCGCAGGCGGGATCGACGACGCAGCCGATGGCGCGCTCCGGTCCAATCGCGTTCCATTGCGCGGCGCCGGGATCGACGCTTTCCAAATGATGGCCGTCCAGCGGGCCGCGCTCCTTGTAGAAATACCACCAGGGAATTCCGTTCATCGCCGTGAGAACGGCGGTGCGCGGACCGAGAAGCGGAGCGAACGTGCCCGCGCTGGCGTGGGCCTGCTGCGCCTTCAGCGCGCAGATCACGACGTCCTGCGGACCAAACGCCGCGGGGTCGTCGCTTGCCGGCAAATTTACCGTGCGCGTCTGTCCCTCCACGATTAACTTGAGCCCGTGGCTCCGAATGGCCGCCAGATGCGCACCGCGGGCAATTGCACACACTTCATGGCCCGCCAATGCGAGTTCCCCCGCCATGTAACCGCCGATCGCTCCGGCGCCGAATACGCAAATCTTCACGGTCGCTCCTCTGTCATCCAACGACGGACACATAGAGTCTCCCGGCATTGATGAGTATCTGGAGATTTGGCGAGACATCTTTCCGTTTTTCGCGATAATACGCCCATGGACAGGTTCGCGGCGATGCGAGTGTTCGTTAAGATTGCGGATGCGGGGAATCTGTCAGCCGCAGGCCGTCAGCTGGGTCTTTCCTTGACCTCCGTCAGCCGCCAGCTCATCGCACTCGAAGAGGTCCTCGGCACCACGCTTGTCGAGAGGACGACGCGCCGTCTCTCGCTGACACAGGCCGGTCTACTCTACTACGAACGGGCGAAGCAGATTTTAGAGGAGGTCGCCGAGGCGGAACGCGGCCTGACGACGCAGACGGGAGTAGCGTCCGGCCGGTTGCATGTGAGCGCTCCGTCGCTGCTCGGTCGGTTGCGCTTGGCGCCAATGCTGCCCGGCTTTCTGGCGGAGCAGACCCAGGTCTCGGTCGATCTGATGCTGGTGGATCGGCCGGTACGTCTCGCCGAGGAAGGCATCGATGTTGCCCTTCGCATTGGACCGCTGGAAGACTCAGGCCTGATTGCCCGCAAGCTCGACGACATCCAGCTCGTTGTCTGCGCCGCGCCGGACTATCTGCGCCGGCGCGGCGAGCCGGCGACGCCGGACGACCTGGTCGAGCAGGACTGCCTGACTTTCGGCGATGTACCAGGCGTGGCGGAATGGAGCTTCCAGGACGGCGCAGCGCGAAGATCCCTGCGCATTCCGACCCGGCTTTGCGCCAATGACTACGATGCGCTGGTCAGTGCTGCCTTGGCGGGGGCCGGGCTCGTCCAAGCGCCATCCTGGCAGGTTGCGCATTGTCTCGCTGACGGACGGCTTGGAATTGTGCTCGAGGCCTATCAGCGGCCGCCCACGCCATTGAGCATCCTGACCCTGCGCAACCGCCTGCTTCTGCCGAAAGTGCGCGCCTTCGTGGACTTTTTGCAGCAACACTGGATGCATCCGCGACCGCCTCTCTGATCTTGTCAGACGGCCGTAACCACGCGCCGGCGTCCGCTCGCCGTTCCCGGATAGGAGCTTCAATGAAACATGCTGTGGGCGATGTCTTGCCGCATGCCGTTTAAACCATCCAGCAGCTTGCCGTTGTTGTAATGTTTGTCCCAAAAATAGAGGACGGACAAAACGATCAGCGAAGCCACGAACATTCGCATCTCATTTCCCTTCGAATTCAGGCCCCGCTCTGCACACGGAACGGAAGATCCGTTAGCTCGATCCCGCCGCTCCGATCCTCATTTACGCGAAACATGAAAAACCCTTTTTCGGCAATGCGGCCCTTCATCGCCGAACCGAGATCGACCGACGATTGCAACAATTCCCAGCCGCCAGCTTTGAAGCGGAAAGGCGGAACTGCATCTTTTGCGACGAAGATCATGAGGTTGGGGTCGGCCATGCTTCGATAGCTATCGAACCCAGCCATCAGCTCTTGCGCGCATTCCTGGCTGCCATCTGCTGCTGTCGATGGTGCGCTGCTGTCTTCTGCCATCGGGTTATTTCTTCGTCTTCATAACCTCAGTCTGTCAAGGCGTATTCGGTTCTGAGCACCGCGGCGTAGCGTGTCACACGGACCACGCAGTCAGCATAGGCGACCTCGTTGGGCGACATCACCACCGCTTCCCAGGTTGCGCCGTGCCGTTTCACGGTGACCGTCATTCCATCCGGGCACTCGCTGAGGGTCTGCATCCTGCTGAGGATCATGGCCTCAAGTTCGGCCGCGGTCTTGGTCGCTTTGCCCATCTGCCGGTCTCCCAGCTAGCGGAGATGACACCATGCCCCCAAAACCGATTCCCGTCAAAATGGAACGCGCCAGGCACCCGGAAATCGCAACGCGCGCAATGGCCGTCGAACGGGATGATCGCGAAGCGAGCCCATGTGTTTTGAGGATGGGGACCAAAGGCCACGAAGGCGCTCGGTCTCACCGTGCCGCAGACCCTGCAAGTCGCCGGCTGCGAGGTAATCGAATAGCTGCGCATGCTTGCTGCACATCGCCGCGTGCGGAACGCATCAGCGGTCCTGAAACATTTCGTTCGTCAGCCAGAAAAGAGACTTTTTCAACAGTATCGGCACGAACCGGACCAACAGGGTCGGCCTGATGATGTCCGTTGTTCGGGGTAGACGGGAAGTGGCGTTTCGGGGCTGTCAGGACCGTTTTTGACCATTTCGGAAATTTGACCCTGGCTGTGTGAAAACTCAAAAATTCGAAAGACGACGAGAATAATTTTCCGAAATCAATTGCAACCGAACAAGCCCGCGAAGTTTCGAGGACCAGAAACGACACTTGGTGGAATGCTCATTCTACGTCTGCGCA
>DATNMT010000568.1:0-2891 GCA_035602495.1 Bradyrhizobium sp. | reverse complement strand
TCATGTACCAGTCGACGATTTTTGGCACGTCCGTGCGGCCGCGCGCGCCGCCGAACGCCGTGCCCTTCCAGACCCGGCCGGTCACGAGCTGGAACGGCCGGGTGGAAATTTCCTTGCCGGCCTCCGCCACCCCGATGATGACCGATACACCCCAGCCGCGATGACAGGCTTCCAGCGCCTGGCGCATCACGTTGGTATTGCCGGTGCAGTCGAAGGTGAAATCGGCGCCGCCGTCGGTCAGCCCGACCAGATGGGCGACGATATCGCCATCGACCTTGGACGGGTTGACGAAATGGGTCATGCCGAAGCGGCGTCCCCATTCCTCCTTGCTGTCGTTGAGGTCGACACCGACGATCTTGTCGGCGCCCACCATCTTCGCGCCCTGGATGACGTTGAGGCCGATGCCGCCGAGCCCGAACACGACGACATTGGCGCCGGGCGTGACCTTGGCGGTATTCACCACCGCGCCGACGCCGGTCGTGACGCCGCAGCCGATATAGCAACTTTTGTCGAAGGGCGCGTCTTCGCGGATCTTTGCCACCGCGATTTCCGGCAGCACGGTGAAGTTCGAGAAGGTCGAGCAGCCCATGTAGTGGAAGATCGGCTTTCCCTTGGTGCTGAAGCGTGAGGTGCCGTCGGGCATCAGCCCCTTGCCCTGGGTCGCCCGGATGGCGGTGCAGAGGTTGGTCTTTTGGCTGAGGCAGCTTTTGCACTGGCGGCATTCGGGTGTGTAGAGCGGGATCACATGATCGCCTGGCTTGACCGAATTGACGCCGGCTCCGACCTCGCGGACGATGCCAGCCCCTTCGTGGCCGAGGATCGAGGGGAAGATTCCCTCGCTATCGAAACCGTCGAGCGTATAGGCGTCGGTGTGGCAAATTCCCGTCGCCTTGATCTCGACCAGGACTTCGCCCGCCTTGGGTCCCTCCAGGTCGACCTCGACGATTTCAAGCGGCTTCTTCGCCTCGAACGCGACTGCGGCGCGTGTCTTCATTTTGTGCTCCTGTTGCGCTCTTCAACACTGCAAAACATGTCATCGTCCGCGCTGTGCGCATTCACGACTTTTCCGCGCCATCATTTGAGCCCCGTACAACTGGTTTCGGCCTGCTTGGCCACCTCGGGCTTGTCTTCGTGCTTGGGGGGACGGCCGCCGGGAATGGCGCCGTTGGCCCGCGCGCGCAAGTACACGTAGATGTCGTCGAGGAAGCACATCACGTTCGAGTTTTCGGCGAATGACGGCATGACCTTGTCGTTAGCGGCATCGACGTTCTTGCGGCCGTTGGTCACGACATTGTTGAAGTCGACATAGCTGAGCGTCTTCAGCGACTCGGCCAGCGCCGGCGCGTAGCTCGATCCCTCGCCGTTCGGACCGTGGCAGACATGGCAGTCCGAATGATAGCGGCGAAAGCCGGAATAGGCGTACCAGTCGACGGTTCCGTCCTCGCTGACCTTGTAGGTTGGATTGCCGTCCTTGTCGGCGTATTTGCCGCTGTCGGATGAAGCCACCGCCGGATCGCCCGATCCGTCGGCGCAAGCGGCCGTACCGGCAAGGACGCTCGCCAGCATGACGAACGCGAATTTCCAGGGATTGATCGTCACGCAACTGTCCTTGTGCATTTCCAAATTGGGGCCGGATAAAAAATCGGCGCGCAGCAGAACCGCGGCGCGCCGATCCATGGTTATCTTGCCGTGACGTCGCACCACCTATTGGTTGGGCAATGCAAATACCGTCAACGTCCCGCCCAGCGAGGTATAGGACGCCAGACCCGCATAGCCGCCGACGGCGCCAAGGCCCGCGGTGTCGACGGTCTTCTCCTTGGTCGGCAACTTGCCCTGATCGACCGCGCCATGCCAGGCGGCGGCGTTTTCAGGCTGCAGCAGACCGGCCGCAAGACCGATACCGGCCCAGCCGCCGACCCCGGACAGCACCGCGACGTATTGCTTGCCGCCGTGTTCGTAGGTCATGACGTTGCCGATGATGCCGGACGGGGTCTTGAACTTGTAGAGTTCCTTGCCCGTCTTGGCGTCGACCGCCTTCAGATAGCCTTCAAGCGTGCCGTAGAACACCACGCCGCCGGCCGTCGCCAATGCGCCGCCCCACGCGGAGAACTGCTCCTTGTTGGACCACACGATCTTGCCGGTCTTGCCGTCCCAGGCGATGAAGTTGCCCATGTTGGTCTCGCCTTTGGGCGGGTACATCGCCACGGCGGCGCCGACATAAGCCTGGCCGGCCGTGTAGGAGACCTTGTAGGGCTCATAGTCCATGCAGACATGGTTGGTGGGGACGTAGAACAACTGCGTGTCCGGGCTATAGGCCGCGGGCTGTTCGTCCTTGGTGCCGAGCGCCGCCGGGCAGATGCCCTTGGAGTTGGTGTCCTCACCATTGTGCTGCGTCGAATAGGCGTCGACGACCAGCGGACGGCCGTAGGTCTTGGACGACTTGTCCATGTCGACCTTGGTGGCCCAGTTCACCACCGGATCGAACTTTTCCGCGACCAGCAATTCGCCGGTGGCCCGATCCAGCGTGTAGCCGAAGCCGTTACGGTCGAAATGGGTGAGGAGCTTCCTCGGCGCGCCGTTGATGGTCTGATCGGTAAGGATCATCTCGTTGACGCCGTCGAAGTCCCATTCGTCGTGCGGGGTCATCTGGTAGACCCATTTGACCGCGCCGGTATCGAGATCACGCGCCCAGATCGACATCGACCAGCGGTTATCGCCGGGGCGTTGCACCGGGTTCCAGGTCGAGGGATTGCCCGAACCGTAGTAGACGAGGTTCAACTCGGGATCATAGGAAAACCATCCCCAGGTGGCGCCGCCGCCGATCGTCTGATCGGTCAGGATCATTTCGTTGACGCCGTCGAAGTCCCATTCGTCGTGCGGGGTCATCTGGT
>DATNMT010000565.1:0-6773 GCA_035602495.1 Bradyrhizobium sp. | reverse complement strand
TTGCCGGCGATATCGGCATTGCCGAAGCCACCGTGAAGGTGCATCGGAGCCGTCTGATGCACAAGATGAAGGCCCGTTCGCTTCCCCAGCTAAGCCGAATGGCGGACAAGCTCAAACTGTTACCCGACTAGCCACATCACTCCGGCACATGGCGCCGGGTGCCGGAGACCACGATCTGGGCGACATTGGTGGCGCTGGGATCGTTGACCGCCCACGCTCTTCCGAGTCGACATCTCAGCCTCCCTTGCGTCCGATATGACAGGCGAAACGTGCGGGTCATACGGTTGCGTTTTCGCACAGGCCTGTAAACCAAGGTTCAGCGCAGCGCAACAATGAGCGTATCGCATGCGACCTGCGCGCAATAGACCGCGGAATTCCAAGTTGCCACGTTGCAGCATAACTCAAGAGGTAAAGGAGACCATTATGACCCAGCAAATCCGACAAACCGAGACGTCAGGAACGGTGAAGGCGGCTAGCGTCGCCGATTACATCGTCGAGCGCCTCGCTGCAGAGGGCATCAGTCGCTGCTTTGGCGTTGCCGGCGACTATCTGTTTCCGATCTGCGATGCGGTGGACAGCAGCGCGAAGGTGCAGTGGATCGGTTGTTCCAACGAGCTGAATGCGTCTTACGCCGCGGACGGCTATGCGCGCATTCGGGGCGCGGCGATGCTGGCGACGACCTATGGCGTCGGAGAACTGTCAGCCATGAACGGTGTGATGGGCGCGAAGGCGGAACGATCGCTTGTCTTTCACGTCGTCGGAATGCCCTCCTATCAGCATCAGCGCGTGCACAAGATAACCCATCACACCCTTGGCGACGGCGTGTTCGGCAATTTCGTCGACCTGTCCGCAGGTGCCGCATGTTGTCATGCGGTGATCACCCCGGAGAACTGCGTCGTCGAAATGGAGCGCGTCATCGCGGAGGCGCGCCGCAACAATCAGCCGGCCTATATCGCCGTGCCGTCGGACTACGCGCTTTCGCCAGTGGTGCCGGCTGACGTCAAGCCGATCGTGGCCCGATCAAACGACGCGGCGCTGCAAAAGGCGATGGCGGTCATTGCTGAACGCACTAACAAGGCGAAGTCCGTCGTCGTACTTCCAGCCTTCACAGTTCTGCGGCTCGGCTTGCAGAAGGAGGTGCAGAAGGCGATCGAAGCGCTGGGCTATCCGTTTGCCACAACGCTCATGGAAAAGTGCGTCATCGATGAGAGCCACCCACAGTTTGCCGGCATGTATGCCGGCGCGGCGTCGGATCCGAAAACCCGGCAACTCGTCGAAGGCGCCGACCTTGTTCTCGATCTGGGCGGCGTCAACTTGAACGACATCACTACGGCGGCCTATTCCGCCAAGCTTGACCCGTCCCGCTTCATAACGGTCGGTCTCAACGACGTCAGGATCGGAGACGATGTCATTGCCAGTGTGCGGCTTGCCGACGTGCTGGCGGAATTGGCCGAGCTCAAGCCACCATTGGCGCCCTATCGGGGAACACCGCAGGGTCTTGCATCGGTGAACGGCAAGCCGTCCGACAAGATCACAATGGCCACGCTTTATCCCCGTTATGCTGCATTCCTGCGTGCGGGAGACACGGTTGTCCTTGAAACCGGCAGCACTAGTTCGGGCATTACGCCAATGCTCCTGGCCGACGGCGTACGAGTCGAGGCACAAGTTCTGTGGGGATCGATCGGCTGGGCGACGCCGGCCGCCTTCGGCGTCGCGCTTGCCGAACCCGACCGGCGCACGATTCTGATTACTGGCGAAGGTTCGCATCAGCTGACGGCGAACGACATCGGCGCCATGGGACGGTTCGGCGCCAATGTCATTGTCTTCGTCCTGAACAATAGCGGCTATCTGATCGAGCGCGCGCTGGAAGAAAACCCGAACTGGACGTACAACGATCTTGCGCCCTGGAACTACGCCGAACTGCCGAAGGCGCTCGGATGCTCGGAATGGTACACGGCGCGGGTGACCACTCTCGGCGAGCTCGATGAGGCAATGAAGGCCGCGCGCGCCAGCAAAACCGGGGCGTATATCGAGATCATCGGCGGCAAGATGGACATGCCGCCGGCTCTTGCCTACGCGCATGGCCGACTGAAGGCCATGTACGGCGACACGCCATAATAAGCCTCGACGGAAACAACAGATGGCGGGAGCAGGTGTGCTCTCGCCATCTGCGAGCAAGATGGCCGTCTATTTAAGGACGGCGAAGGCGTTCACTTTTCCGCAGACCCTACTCGCGAGCGCCGACGAAGTAATCGAATGAACCTTTCGCAACGCGTCAATTCAGGGCGCTGAATGACAGCTATGGGTTATACAAGCCTTCTCCGTCGTTTCGCCAAATTCGCTCGAGTCGTCACGTTCGATAGGAGAGGTCAAGGCCTGTCCGACCGGCTGGCCGACGTGCCTTCGCTCGAGAAACGAATAGACGACGTCCGCGCGATCATGGACACGATCAACTCCAAGCGTGCGGCACTGGTCGGCTTCTCGGGGGGCGCGGCCACGAGCGTTATGTTCGCAACCACCTATCCTGACCGCGTCTCCCACGTCGTTCTCTTTGGCGGCCTTGCTCGACCAGCAGACGAGTATCCATCGGGAGATCACGCATTCCGGACAGGCGACATCGAGCTAGTTGCAGGGGACATCGAAGAGTTCGTCACTGGACACAGGAGGAGCCCGGAATCGGACCTTGATCGTATTCTCGCTACGGTTCTCTTCACCGACATTGTGGACTCGACTAACCGGGCCGCACAGCTCGGCGATAACCGCTGGCGCGATCTGTTGGATCGTCACGATGATCTTTCGAACCGCATCGTCAGCAAACATCGTGGGAACTTGGTGAAGAGCACGGGAGATGGCATTCTGGCGACGTTTGATGGCCCTGGACGGGCCGTGCGTTGCGCGTTGACGCTTAGCGAGGCGACCAAGGTCATTGGCTTGCCGGTCCGCGCCGGCCTTCATTGCGGCGAAGTCGAAGTCAGGGGTAACGACATCGGTGGCATTGCAGTTCATGCCGCCGCCCGTGTGATGGCGCACTCGGGAAGTAATGAGGTACTCGTATCACGCGTGGTGATGGACCTTGTAGCTGGTACGGATCTAAGATTTTCCGAGCGGGGATCGTATGAACTGAAGGGTCTGCCTGGAAAATGGGACCTTTTTGCCGCAAGCAACTAGTGCGAGTCATCACCCAATCGGCTTCAGCCCCGCCTCGATCTCCTTCCGCCTCGCCTCCAGAAACGGCGGCAGCGCCAGCTTCTCGCCGAGCGTCTCCATCGGCTCGTCGGTCGCAAACCCCGGGCCGTCGGTGGCGATTTCGAACAGGATGCCGTTGGGCTCGCGGAAATACAGGCTGCGGAAATAGAAGCGGTCGATCTCGCCGGAGTTGCGGATGCCGAGTTCATTCAGGCGCTGCGTCCAGGCGTGATATTGCACCTCGTCAGGGGTGCGGAAGGCAACGTGATGCACGCCGCCGGCGCCCTGGCGCGCGGCCTCAAGGTCCTTCAGCTCGAGGATATGCAGCTCGGCGGCGGGGCCGCCCTCGCCCATCGCAAACACGGCGATCGGCGCGTCGGCATGCGGCGAGACATAGTCGCGGGCGCGGCGCATGTTCATGGCACGCGTCAGCACCATCTCGGTGCGCGCAAGATCCTGCACGGTCAGCACGATCGGGCCGAGGCCGCGGATCTGGTGCTCTGCCGGCACCGGGCTCTTCTCCCACGGCGCGGCCGGCCCTGTGCCGCCGTCATCGACCAGCACCAGGCGCTGGCCTTCTATGTCCTCGAACGGCAGCGTCAACCGGCCGTCGTTTTCGACGACGTCGCGGACGTGGCCGCCGGCCTGCTTCAGGCGATCGCGCCACCAGCCGAGGGTCTTCTCGCCGGAGACGCGAAGGCCGGTGCGCGAAATGCTGTTGTTGCCGCGCCCCTCCGGCGCCGCGGGAAAATCGAAGAAGGTGAGATCGGTGCCGGGATTAGCCTTGCCGTCGGCGTAGAACAGGTGATAGGCGCTGACGTCGTCCTGGTTGACGGTCTTCTTCACCAGCCGCATGCCGAGCACGCCGGTATAGAACGCCAAATTCTCCCGCGGGTTTGCGGAAATCGCGGTCAGGTGATGAATCCCCGTCAATTGCATCGAACGCTCCCCTTCTTCGTCATGCCCGGGCCTAGCCGTCCGAAGGACGGCGTCGCTTCCGCTCGCCTACGCCCGGGCATCCACGTCTTAACGGTGTAGAAGCAAGAAAGACGTGGATGGCCGGGTCAAGCCCGGCCATGACGAGGCGCGGACATTTTGGCGTCACCCGGCATCATGTAGGATGCGAATAGAAAATCGCCAAACCATCGATGTGACATGAACCGACCGATCTTGCCCGCCCTTGCCTTGCTGCTGGCGCTGTGGTGCCCGGCCTCGCCGTCGGCCGCCGAGACGCCGGCGCCGGTGGATTTGCGGATTCTCGCGATCAACGATTTCCACGGCTATCTGCGGCCCCCGCCGGGCGGCATCCGGATCGTCGATCCCGCCGACAAATCCAAAAAGATCACTGTCGCCGCGGGCGGCTCGGAAACCATGGCGACGCTGGTGAAGCAGCTCCGCGAGGGCCATGCCAATACCATCTTCGTCGCGGCCGGCGATCTGATCGGCGCCAGCCCGTTCCTGTCGGCGATGTTCCACGACGAGCCGACGATCGAATCGCTGTCGATGATGGGGCTTGCGATCGCCTCCGTCGGCAACCACGAATTCGACGAGGGCAAGGACGAGTTGCTGCGGATGCAGAATGGCGGCTGTCATCCGGTCGACCAATGCCAGGGGCCGCATCCGTTTGCCGGCGCCAAATTTCACTATCTGGCCGCCTCCACCTTCGAGAAGGCGACCGGCAAGACGATCTTTCCGCCCTACGAGATCAGGGAGTTCGACGGCGTGCCCATCGCCTTCATCGGGCTGACGTTGAAGGGCACGGCCGACATCGTCTCGCCAGTCGGCATCGCCGGCCTCGAATTTCGTGACGAGGCCGACACGGTGAATGCGCTGGTGCCGGAGCTCAAGGCGCGCGGGGTCGAGGCCATCGTGGTGCTGATCCACGAAGGCGGCGTTCCGACCGGGGACTACAATGAATGCCCCGGCATCTCCGGCCCGATCGTCGACATCGTGAAAAAGTTCGACCGCGCGGTCGACGTGGTGATAAGCGGCCACACCCATCAGGCCTATGTCTGCGAGATCGACGGCCGGCTCGTCACCTCCGGCGACAAGTTCGGCACCTTGGTCACCGCGATCGATTTAAAACTCGATCGTACGACGCGCGACGTCATCAGCGCCAAGGCCGACAATGTCATCGTCCGCATCGGCGCACTCGCCAAAGATACCGAACAGACCGCGCTGCTCGAGTCCTACGACAAGTTCGCGGCCCCGATCGCCAACCGCAAGGCGGGCTCGATCACCGAGACGCTGTCGCGCACGCCGAACGAGGCCGGCGAGAGCGCGCTCGGCGATATCATCGCCGACGCGCAGCTGGCCGCGACCGCGCCCGAGGCCAACGGCGCGGCCGTGATCGCCTTCACCAATCCCGGCGGCATCCGCATCGATATCGCGAAGAAGGACGACGGCACCGTGACCTATGGCGACGTGTTCGCCAGCCAGCCGTTCCGCAATCAGCTGGTGACGCTGACGCTGACGGGGGCGCAAATGAAAAGCATGCTGGAGCAGCAATGGCTCGACCCGAAGCGGCCGCGCATCCTCCAGGTCTCGAAAGGATTCTCCTATGCCTGGGACAACGCAAAGCCGTTCGGCGAGCATGTGATCGCCGACCGCATGACACTGAACGGGCAGCGCATCGATCCGGGGAAAAACTACCGCGTCACCGTGAACAATTATCTCGCGGTCGGCGGCGACGGATTTTCGGTTCTGAAGGACGGCACCGCGCAGCGCTTCGGTATCTACGATTCCGACGCGCTTTACGCCTATTTCCAGGGCAACAGCCCGATCGGGCCCGCGGCCGCGAATCGTATCGCGCGATTGAACTGAATGGCCCGATGGCTCTTTCCGAGCGGCCGGCAAGCCCTTAAGTTAGCGTCTTCTTCTCGAACGGCGCGGTTCCCGCGCCAGGACCTTGCATGACCACGCTGCTTGTTACCCATCCCTCCTCCCTCGACCATCTGACGCCGCCAGGACACCCCGAGCGGCCCGACCGGATTCGCGCGGTCAACCAGGTGCTCGCGCACGAGCGCTTCAACGCGCTGGTGCGCAGCGAGGCGCCGGAAGGCAACCTCGACCAGGTCACGCTCTGCCACAACGAACATTACGTCGGCGAACTCCGGCACATCGCGCCCACAAAGGGCCTGATCTATCTCGACGGCGACACCTCGATGTCTCCGGGCACCTGGGAAGCGGTGATGCGCGGCGTCGGCGGCGCGGTCGCGGCCACCGACGCGGTGATGTCCGGCACACACGACAACGCCTTCGTCGCGATCCGTCCGCCCGGCCATCACGCGGAAAAGAAGACGGCGATGGGCTTCTGCTTTTTCGACAACGCGGCGATCGCCGCGCGTCACGCCCAGCGCAAATACGGCATCGGCCGCGCCGCGGTGGTCGATTTCGACGTCCATCACGGCAACGGCACCCAGGACATTTTCTGGGCCGACAAAACCGTGATGTATTGCTCGACCCACCAGATGCCGCTGTTCCCCGGCACCGGCGCCGCCGGCGAACGCGGCGAGCACGACAATATCGTCAATGCGCCTTTGGCCCCGGAAGACGGCAGCGCCAAATTCCGCGCCGCCTTCGAGAAC
>DATNMT010000557.1:0-2411 GCA_035602495.1 Bradyrhizobium sp. | reverse complement strand
TGAAGATATTCGTCATAGTGCGGAAAATATTTTACCGCAAAACCCATGTCGGCATGCTTGAGGAATTGCTCGTCCTCGTTGCCGTGCAGGTCGAAGGTCGCCGTGATGAAGACCTTCGGACCGACCGCCTCGCGTACCCGGCGCGCCAATTCGGCCTCGGGCCGGGGAATACCGCGCACCGCCATCGCGCCGTGCAGGCACAGATAGACGCCGTCGAATGCGCCGCCGGCCTTGATCCCGGCGATCATCCTGCCCGCAAAGGTTTCGTAGGCCTCTCGCGTGACCCATCCCGATCCCGTGTAGGTCTTTGGCCATAGCGGCGACTCGATGCCGACCAGTTCGACACCATCGAATTCGCGGGCCATCTTCACAAAGCCGCCCATGTAGGATTTAGGATAGGCCTTCAGCAGCGCCTCACCGCTGGCGGGCGAACCGGGATAGATGAAATCCCCGAGTGTCGTATCTTTCTTGAGAAACGAGACCGTCTCGTGCGCAAAATGCAGCACGGCAATACGGATCGAAGAAAGGCTCATGCGTACTCACCTCAGCGCAAAGCGAACGCCCGGCCGCGCGAGGCCGCCGGCTAATCCAATTGGCGTGCCGTCGGCGCGCCAGCAGGCCGCGCCCGTCAGCCGGCCGTCGTCGTCGAACTGGATCGCGTTCATGCCGCCGGCCACCGTCGGCACCGCCACCACCTTGTGACCCATCGACGCCAGCGTTGCACGCACATCGTTCGGGATCGCCTGTTCGACCTCGAGCGCATTGCCCTCGGTCCAGACCCGCGGCGCCTCGACCGCCTCCTGCAGGCTCATGCCGTGATCGATCAGATTGAGCAGCGCCTGCAGCGCGCTCGGGAAAATCCGCTTTCCGCCGGGCAGCCCGAGCGCGTAAACGAGCTTGCCGTGATGCAACGCCATGACGGGCGACATCGAGGTGGTAACGCGCTTACCCGGCGCCAGCGACAGCGCGTGTCCGGGCCGCGGATCGTAGAGGTTCATGTAGTTGTTCGGCACGGTGCCGAGGCCGGGGATCAGAAACTTGGCGCCGAACAGATTGTTGATGGTCTGGGTGGTCGCGACCACGTTGCCCACGGCATCCGCGGCCGTCATGTGCGTGGTGTGGGCGCCTTCCAGCTGCGAGATACCCGCGCCCCATTTCTGTGCGCGGGTAACATCGATCGCACGGCGACGCTCGGCGGCGTAATCTCTGGAGGTCAACCGCTGCACCGGCACATTGACAAAATCCGGATCGCCGCTGGCGGCAGCCCGATCGGCAAACGCGATCTTCAGCACCTCGGCGAGCAGATGGATCGTCTCGGACGTGCCGAACCCGAGGCCTTCGATGTCGTAGCCCTCCAGAATGTTGAGCATCTGCGCGATGTGCACGCCGGAGGCGGCCGGAGGCGGCGGGCCCAGGATGACCCAGCCGCGATAATCCGCCCGGATCGGCGAGCGATCGACGGTCTTGTAGGAGGCAAGATCGTCGCGGGTGATAAAGCCGCCATGCGCCTTCATGTAGTCGGCGAAGATGTCGCCGAGCGGGCCGTGATACAGCGCCGCTTCGCCATGCCTGGAAATGTAAGTCAGGGTCTCGGCATATTCCGCTTGCACCACGCGGTCGCCGGCCTTCAGCGGCGTGCCGTTCGGCAGATAGATCGCCGAGATCGGCTTGTCCTTCAACATCTCGCGCGCGCCGTCGACGATGCATTCGTGCAAATACGGCGTCGCCAAAAATCCGCGCGAGGCATGCTTGATCGCCGGCTGCATCACGTCGGCGAGCGGCATGGTGCCGAACCTTTGCAGCGTCTCGCACCAGGCCTTGAGCGAGCCGGGCACCGCGACCGCCTTCGGCCCGGTGAGATTTTCATCGTCGACCGTGTCGAACACGTCATGCGCCGAACCCGGCTTCGACCGGTAGGTATCGGGCCGCACCGCAAGCGGAACGGTGCTCTGGCCATCAATGAAGCGGTGGCTGCCGTCGGCGAGCCTTATATGCGCCATGCCGCCGCCGATGATGCCGACCATCATCGGCTCGACCACGGTCAGCGTGAACAGGGTCGCGATCGCGGCATCGATGGCGTTGCCGCCGGCGGCCAGCATCTCGGCGCCCGCGGCCGACGCCAGCGGATGATTGCTGACCACCATGCCGCGGCTGCCAGATGCGGGCCGCTTCTGGCAATCGAAAACCGTGGCCGCGCGATCGCGCCAGTTGCCGGTCATGGACATCACCTCTATTTCTGCACGCGACGATGCATAGCTCACTATTCATCGGAAGTAACCTTCGGCAAAGACATGGCGTCCCCGCTAACCGCGGCCTCAATTTTCCCAATTCAAATTTCAAACAGCGAAGACATACGTCTGCCATGGCGACGGCAACGGTTGCTCCCCTCCCCCGCGAAGCGGCGGGGAGGG
>DATNMT010000505.1:0-7970 GCA_035602495.1 Bradyrhizobium sp. | reverse complement strand
GCACCAGCATTCCGCCAGGCGAGCGCGTGAAGCCCCATCGCACCGAGGATGAACACCAGCGGCGTCGCGAATGCGATCTGGGTCGGGATCAGTTCGGCGATGAACGCCGGCCTGAAATCCTCGATCCGGGCGCGGCCCATCTGCTTGATGAAAGACACCCAGTGGTGATCGGCATTCCAGAGGATGACCGGCGTAAACAGCGCCAGCGCAACGAGGCCGCCGAGATAAGGCCAGGGCGACAGCAGCCAGCCCCGCAATTTGGGAACGCTCACCAGCCAGATCAGGATCGCCGGGCCGAAAAACAGCGCGGTGTATTTTGACAACAGCGCCGCGCCGACCGCGACGCCGACGGCAAGCCACCATGCGCCACGGCCGGTCTCCAGCACCTTGGCGAGGAAAAACAGGACAAAACTCGACGCCACCAACAGCGGCGCATCCGGCGTAACGATCAGGGTGCCGACCGCCGCCATCAGGGTGACGTTGAGCAGGATCGTCGCGGTCGCCGCCACGCGCTCGCCGCCGAACAGGATCGCGGCTGCCCGATACACCGCAAAGCTCATCGGCAGCGCCAGCAGGAGCGACACCAGCCGCACCCCAAGCTCGGTATCGCCGGCGATGATGGTGCCGAGCCGGATCACGGCCGCGACCATCGGCGGATGATCGTAATAGCCGCCGGCCAGATGCTTCGACCACATCCAGTAATAGGCTTCGTCGAAGGTCAGCGGCGTCCAGGCGGCGGCGACCAGCCGCAACACCACCAGCGCCAGAATCGTCAGAACCGTATTGAGGACGAGTCTGGCTTCGTTCGGATTCATTTCGCGTTCAACGCTTGCGCCAGACGAACAGTCCCGACATCGCGTAGTTCCACACCACGCCCATCAGCGCACCGGCGGCACCCGCGAACCACCAGATCGGCTCCTGGTCGAACACCGATAGCGCGACGCCGACATTGGCGAGCAGACCGACGCTGCACACCAGATAAAACAGCAACAGCCCGCGCAGGATCGCGAGACCCTTCAGCCGCTGGTCGCGATAGGTGAGAAAATTATTGAGGATGAAATTGGAGGTCATGGCGCACAGCGCGGCTGTGCCTTGCGCTTCCGGGAACGGCAGATCGAAGGCCTCGAGCGCGGCGAACAGCGCTGCGAAATGCACGAACAGGCCGATCGAGCCGACCATCGCGAACAACAGGAAGCGCAGCGATACGATGTCGTGGGTCAGCTTCGCCAGCACCAGCCCCAAAAAATCCAGCGCCACCATCGAATCGAGCTTGCTCTCGCCGTGCAGCCGCGAGCCGAAGGTGTAGGGAATTTCCTTGATGCGGAGCTGGCCTCGCGCGGTGGCGACGATATCGAGCAGGATCTTGAAGCCCTGGGTCGAAAGCTGCGGCGCCAGTTGCTCGAAGCGATCGCTGCGGATCATGAAGAAGCCGCTCATCGGGTCCTTGATCTTGACCCGCAGCACCTGCTTGGCGACTTCGGTGGCGAGCGCGCTGGCGCCGGCCCGCTGCCTGTTGAAACTGTCGGCGCTGCCGCCTTCGATGTAGCGGCTGCCGACCACGAGATCGGCCTCGCCGGCCTCGAGCAGCGCCAGCATTTTCGGCAGCTGCGTCTCGTCATGCTGCAGGTCGGCATCGATCACGGCCGCGCAGGGCGCACTGCAAGCCAGAATACCCTCGATACAGGCCCCCGACAGGCCGCGGCGTCCGATCCGCCGGATGCAGCGGACGCGGCGATCCTGGCGCGCCAGATCCCGCACCAGGTCCCAGGTACCATCGGGGGAATTGTCGTCGACGAAAATGACCTCCCAGGCGACGCCGGCAAGCGTGGCCTCCAGCCGCCGGAACAGCGTGGTGACGTTGTCGCGCTCGTTGAAGGTGGGGACGATGACCGAAAGCTGAGGCAAAGCGGCCGCCTGCGGCGGGCTTTCGGCGCCCGGTCTGATGGCTTCATTCATGAAGGCAGCGTATATCCGATCGACTCGGGGGAAGCCAAGGCGGGTTTTCCGGAGGGCGCGCTGCCGGGGAGCGCCAAAAAGGGGCCAAAACAGGCCCAGAAATGCCAACGACCACGAACAGAGGGCGCGCGTACATCCGGCGCAGCCGAGCTATTCAGTGGTCGTCCCAGCGCCGGAGCTATCAAGCATCGACGTCGCCGTTAGCGCCTAAATAGGGATGACCGGGACGTTCCGCAAGGGGTAATTCCGCCCGGTGGCTTCGCCCTCTTGCAGCCTACTGCGGCACCTCTCGCACCACCGGCCCCCTGACCGCCGGCGCCGCCGGCTGGGGTTGCTCGACCTTTTGAACCGCCGGCTGGGTCTTTCCGAGCTGTCCGACCGGCACGTACACGAACGCGATCACCAGCACCGCAATGGCGACGATGGCGCCCAAAATGCCCGCTACTTTTTCCGATTCCATCCGACATCCCCCGGCTGCGTCTTACGATTTGATATCACTATGGCGGCCTAAAGGCGCGTCCAGAGATAGAGCGCGTCCGGCTCCCTCTCCTCGTTTCCCGAACCGTCGGTTTCCCTGACCAGCGCAAAGCCTCTCGCCTCGTAAAACCGCCGCGCCGGCCGATTGCGCTGGAACGTCCAGAGCTGCAGCCGATCGAAGGCGTTTTGGGCGACTTTCAACAGCCCTGAACCGACGCCACGCCGCTGGGCCTGCGGCAGCACGTATAATTGGTCGATCCAGTCCTCACGGAAGGCAATGATGCCGGTCATCACCGCGTCATCGAAGGCGCCCCATACCTTGCAGGATCCAAACACGCGCTCCCGGAAGAACCATCGATCTTCCTCCGGCCTATGCAGGCCGGCAAGCGACGGCAATGCGTGGTCGAACGCGGCTCGAAGCACCTGCGCCGCCACGTCCATCTCGGCCAGTTCGAGCTGCCGCAACACGGGGATGACTACCTCGCCGCCGCCTTGTGATTGACGAAGGCCGTCACGACATCCTTTTGCGCCGAGGCGATGGCGTTGTTGGCCGTGGTCATGTGCGCGCCGGCGTCGACGTCGGGGAATTGCAGCGACAGGTAATCCACCAGCATCACCCGGAAATTCTGCCGCTCGGACGGACACACGCTGGCGATCAGCGAGGTGAAATCGCCTCCCGACAGGGCCTTGTTGCTGTCCCGCGAATACTCCCGCGCCAGGCAATTCCAGTAGGAATCGCGGCCCGCCACCGCCAGCCGGTGCGCGTCGCCGAGGTCGTCGGCCCAGGTGACGGAAAATGCCGTGGAAGCCGCCATCGCCACCGCTGCCAGAATCAGCGCCCGCATCCCGTTCTCCTTTTTTCGCCATCCTAGCGCGATCAGCGGAACTTGAGTATCCCGGCGGCCTCAAGGCGCCCTTCCGCTGGAACAAGCCCGCGTTTCAAATTCTCAACACAGGAGTGCCGCGCTGCGGACAAGCGGGAAACGCGATTCCAGCGCAAAGATGGCGGAGCCTTCGTGTTTGGTTTGACATTGGAAACAGGGGTAAGAAATGCCGAATACGGACGAGAACAAACCAGTCGGCAAATCCGGCCAGCGCAGCCGGAAGGGAGAGCAGCGGCGGCAGAAATCCGCTTCCCCGCAAAGCCCGGCGCCGGAGCAACTACTGAGCCCGGAACCGGAGCAACGGGAGAGCCGGGAACCGGATCAATTGCAGAACGCCGAGCCGGTCCAACTGCAGAGTCCGGAGCCGGATCAGCTGGAGAGCCCGGAGCCGGATCAGCCGCCGGACGCCGTCGAGCGGATCGAGGCCATCGCCGCGCCGCCCGAGGCCGAGCGGATCGGCGCGGCCGAAGCGGCGGACACTGCTGCGGTCAGCCTGCGAACCATCGCCAATGCCTACAGCGACTACACCAGGCGATCTCTTGAGGAGACCCGCTCCTATGTCGAAAGGCTCAAAGGCGCGCGCTCGCTCGGCAAGGCCATGGAGGTCCAGAGCGATTTCGCCAGGCACGCTTACGAGAACTTCTTTGCCGACTCGCAGAAGATCTACGAACTGCAAAAGGAGCTTGCCAGGCAGATGTTCAAGCCCCTGGAGAGCCTGGTCACCCGGAGGACCCGCGATCCGCGCTGAATTCAGGCGTGACGCGAAAGCCTGATGCCGTGCTGCCCGCATTGGACGGGCGAGGCTCCGGCTTGCCGGCGCCTTTTTTCAGGGGCGAGAGCCCACACCCCGCACGGCTTGCGGCAGCCGCGCGCGCTCTCTAATGTTCGCCGTCTCCACCCCGGCAAATGCAAGAGAGACCGGCACGTGACCAAAAGCCCGGATCGCGGTTCAAAACCTGTGGGCGACATCTATATCGGCGTCGGCGGCTGGACCTTTGCGCCGTGGCGCGGGGTGTTTTATCCTTCGAGCCTGACGCAGGCGAAAGAACTGGAATACGCCGCCTCGAAACTGACCTCGATCGAGATCAACGGCACCTATTACGGCTCGCAGAAGCCGGAGAGCTTTCGCAAATGGGCGCGCGAGGTGCCGGACGGCTTTGTGTTCTCGGTCAAGGGACCGCGCTTTGCCGTCAACCGCCGGGTGCTGGCGGAAGCCGGCGACTCCATCAAGCGGTTTTATGATTCCGGCGTGCTCGAACTCGGCGATCGGCTGGGTCCTGTGCTCTGGCAATTCGCGCCGACCAAAAAATTCGACGGCGCCGATTTCGGCAAATTTCTCGAGCTCTTGCCGCGCAAGCTCGATGGCCGGAGCTTGCGCCATGTGGTGGAGGTGCGCCACGACAGTTTCTGCGCACCCGATTTCATCGCGCTGATCCGCCAATTCGAAACGCCCGTGGTATTTGCCGAGCATGGCAAGTATCCGGCGATCGCGGACGTCGCCGGCGATTTCGTCTACGCGCGGCTGCAGAAGGGCAGTGACGACATCAAGACCTGCTATCCGCCCAAACAGCTCGACGCCTGGGCGAAGCGGCTGCAACTATGGGCCGACGGCGCCGAGCCCGACGATCTGCCGCGGGTCGATCCGGCGAAAGCGAAAAAAGCGCCGCGCGACGTGTTCGCCTATGTGATCCACGAGGGCAAGGTGCGCGCGCCCGCCGGTGCGATGGAATTGATCGAACGGGTGAAATAGTTCAATCCAGCTTGATGCCGGCCTCGCGGATCAGTTTGGTCCAGTTCTCATATTCGGATGCGACGAAGCCATCGAGCTTGCCGTCCGGCAGGTCCCACACCTCCCCGCCGCTCTTCTCGAAGCGCTCCTTGAGGTCGGGCAGCGCGGCGCGGATTTCGGTGCGCAACCGTGCGAGCACCGCCGGCGGCGTTTTGGCCGGCGCAAAGACGCCGAGCCAGGAATCGACATCGAGACCGGGAACGCCCGCTTCCGACAGGGTCGGCACGTCAGGCGCCAGCGGGCTGCGCTTCGACGACAGCACGGCGATGCCCCTCGCCTGCCCCGACTGCACATATGGCAGGCCGGCGGCAATCGAATCGAAAAACAGATCGACACGGCCCGCCAGCAGGTCGGTGAAAGCCGGCGGCGAGCCCTTGTAGGGCACTTCCAGAAATTTGACGCCGGCGGCCTTCATGAAGGCCGCCGCCACCAGCTGCTGACCGGTTCCGACCCCCGCGGTTGCCACCGTGATCGAGCCCGGCTTGGCCTTCGCCGCCGCGACGATGTCCTGCAGCGTCTTCTGCGGCAGATCCTTGCGTCCCACCATCACATAACCAAACCGGTAGACCAGCGCCACCGGTACGAAATCCTTCAACGGGTCGTAGCCGAGCTTTGCATACAGCGCCGAATTGAAGGCCATGTTGGAAAGCCCGCCCATCATCAGCGTGTAGCCATCCGGCTCGCTCTGGGCGGCGGCGACCGTCCCCACCACGGTTCCGGCGCCGACCTTGTTCTCGACGAAGAAGGCTTGTCCCATGCGCTTCGACAGCGCGTCGGCGAGATACCGTGCAACCAGATCGTAGCTGCCGCCGGGCCCGATCGGGACGATGATCTTGACCGGGCGGTCGGGATAGCCGGACTGCGCCTGCGCCGCAGCAGCGAACGCGAGCCAGCCGAGCGCGGCGGCGATCAATACCGGCCAGCGGCGATATCCAGTCATTCGATTTCCTCCCGGCGAGACCGGCCGCATTAGCGGGCGCTCTCTCGTGCGCCGACTATGCGTCATACCGCCGGGGGCGGCAACGCATCTCGGGGCTGGCTTTTCCGCGGATCACCTCGGCGGTTATGGAAATCCGTCGACAGGCGACCTAGCTTCAAGCCGATGACATCGCAACGACTGGACGCCACCGTGGCCCGCAAGACCAATCGCCTCTTCACCATCGGCTATGAGCAAACCCCCGCCAAAGCCGTGCTCGACGAACTCGAGCGGGCTGGCGTGAAGCTGTTGGTCGACGTGCGCGCGATCGCCTCATCCCGCCGTCCCGGCTTTTCGAAGAACCAGCTTGCCGCGGGCCTCGATGAACGCGGCATCGGCTATTTGCATCTGCGCGGGCTCGGCACGCCGAAGGACGGCCGCGAGGCCGCGCGCGGCGGCAAGTTCGACTTGTTGCACAAGATCTACGCAAAGCACCTGAAGTCGCCGCAGGCCAAGGAGGAACTCGACGAACTGTCGGCGCTGGTGAAAAAATCCGGGCCGGTCTGCATCCTCTGCTACGAGCGCGACCATCTGCACTGCCATCGCCAATGGATCGCCGAGATCATCGAGGAACGCGACGGGGTGAGGATCGAGAATCTGGCGGCGAAGCAGGTGTGATTCACCACCCCTCGTCATTCCGGGGCGCGAGTGAAACGAGCGAGCCCGGAATCCATAACCACGAGTCGGGGTTATGGATTCCGGGCCTGCGCCAAGGGGCGCATCCCGGAATGACAGGTATATTGTGGAATATCCCCCTTCACCCCGCCCCCGCCAGCCGGAACGTGCCTTCCATCATTTGCACCGAGCTGCCGCCGACATGGGCGGAGACAATCGCACCGTCTTGCTTGCGGACCCGCGTCAACAGCAGGCTCGGCCGGCCCATGTCGACGCCCTGCCCGATGCGCAGCTTCAACTCGCCGTCGCGTTCACTGGCGAGGTCGGCGAGCAGCGCCGCCGTGGCCACGGTGGCGCTGCCGGTGGCGGGGTCCTCAATGAGGCCGCTCGAACCCGGAAAAAACATCCGCGCCTGCAAATCGGTTGGCTTCTGGGGCGGCGGCACGTCGCGCGTATAGAAATAGATCCCGACTGCATTGTCGGTGGTCAATACCCGCGCAAACGGGACCGCTTCAGGCTTTGCGCGACGCAAGGCGTCGCGCGAAGCCAGCTCCACCACCAGAAACGCCATCCCGACCGACACGATGACGGGCGCATGCCGGTCGGTCCTGATATCCGCCGCCGACAGCGAGAGGCAGGCCGCCGCCTGCTCGGCGCTGAATTGCGTCAGCTTCTTCAGGGCTTGCGGCGCGGTCAGTTCGGCGCCGGCCACCCTGCCCGCTTCATGCAGGATCTCGACCGGCACCAGACCGGCGATTTCCTCGAACAGAAACCGTGCCGGCGGCGTTTTGGCCTGCGTCGCCAGCACGAAGGCGGTCCCGACATTGGGATGGCCCGCGAACGGGAGTTCGCTGTTCACGGTGAAGATGCGCACCTGCGCGTCATGCGCAGCATCGCGCGGCGGCAGCACGAAGGTCGTTTCCGAATAGTTGAATTCGGTCGCAATAGCCTGCATCTGCGCGGTCGACAGCCCGCCCGCATCCAGCACCACCGCCAGCGGATTGCCGCCGAAAGCGCGGTCGGTGAAAACGTCCACGGTGATATAGCGCCGCTGCATCTGGGGCCTCCGCTTTTGGGTTGCCAGCCAAAACATGGCGCGGGAGGCTTCGTCAAGCACAAGTAACGCCGGATGTCCTCGCTGAACCGGGTTCTCATACCGCCATTATTTCAATCCAGGAGGAACGGGCATTGATCTGCGTCACAGGTCGGGCGGCTTATCGCGCACGCCGGGGCGACAAAGGACGGATTCATTCCGGTCCGGTTTGCGCGGGCC
>DATNMT010000551.1:0-4635 GCA_035602495.1 Bradyrhizobium sp. | reverse complement strand
CGCTAAGGTTTTCAGCTAATGGATGACGGCAGGCTCGACGCCTTGGGGCAGACGATTGTTAGCGCGCTTCCGGGTGCCGCGACCGATCACACCGTCGCGTTCGGGCAGCTCACGGTGGCCGTGCTCGCCGACAAGATCGTCGATGTCGTAAAATTCCTGCGCGACGATCCCAACTGCCGCTTCGTCAACTTCACCGACGTGACGGCGGTTGATTACCCCGGCCGCGAAAAGCGCTTCGAGGTGATCTATCACCTGCTGTCGCCGACGCTGAATGCACGCATCCGCCTGCGCGTGGCGGCCGATGAGACCACGCAGGTGCCCTCGATCATCGACGTATTCCCCGGCGCCGACTGGTTCGAGCGCGAAACCTACGACCTCTACGGGGTGATTTTCACCGGGCATCCGGACATGCGGCGGCTGTTGACGGACTACGGTTTCGACGGCCATCCGCTGCGCAAGGATTTCCCGCTCACCGGCTTCGTCGAGGTGCGCTACGACGACCAGGAGAAGCGGGTGCTCTACGAACCCGTCCGCCTCAATCAGGAGTTCCGCAAATTCGATTTTCTCTCGCCATGGGAAGGCGCGGACTATCCGGTGCTGCCCGGCGATGAGAAGGCGGGGCCGAAAGTCTGAGCATGACCGAAGCAGCAGCACTGCGTAATTTTACGATTAATTTCGGGCCGCAGCATCCTGCAGCCCACGGCGTCCTCCGCCTGGTGCTCGAGCTCGACGGCGAAGTCGTCGCTCGCGTCGATCCGCATATCGGCCTGCTTCATCGCGGCACCGAGAAGCTGATCGAACACAAGACCTACCTGCAGGCGATCCCCTATTTCGACCGGCTCGATTATGTCGCGCCGATGAATCAGGAGCACGCCTTCTGCCTGGCGGCGGAAAAGCTGCTTGGCATCGAGGTGCCGCGCCGTGGCCAGTTGATCCGCGTGCTCTATTGCGAGATCGGGCGCATCCTGTCGCATCTGCTCAACGTCACTACGCAGGCGATGGACGTCGGCGCGCTGACCCCGCCGCTGTGGGGTTTTGAAGAGCGCGAAAAGCTGATGGTGTTCTATGAGCGCGCCTCCGGCTCGCGCATGCATGCGGCCTATTTCCGCATCGGCGGCGTGCACCAGGACCTGCCGCCAAAACTGATCGACGATATCGAGGCCTGGTGCGATCCGTTCCTGGGCGTGGTCGCCGATCTCGAGCGGCTGCTCACGGGAAATCGCATCTTCAAGCAGCGCAACGTCGACATCGGCGTGGTCTCGCTGAAGCAGGCGTGGGAATGGGGCTTCTCCGGCGTGATGGTGCGCGGCTCCGGTGCGGCGTGGGACCTGCGCAAGGCGCAGCCTTACGAATGCTACGCCGAGATGGATTTCGACATTCCGATCGGCAAGAACGGCGACTGCTACGATCGTTACTGCATCCGGATGGAAGAAATGCGCCAGTCCGTGCGCATCATGAAACAGTGCATCGCCAAGCTGCGCGCCGCCGATGGGCAGGGCCCGGTCGCGGTCGCCGACAACAAGATTTTCCCGCCGCGCCGCGCCGAGATGAAGCGCTCGATGGAAGCGCTGATCCATCACTTCAAGCTTTACACCGAAGGCTTTCACGTGCCGGAGGGTGAAGTCTATGTCGCGGTCGAGGCGCCGAAAGGCGAGTTCGGCGTCTACCTCGTCGCCGACGGCAGCAACAAGCCCTACAAATGCAAGATCCGCGCGCCCGGTTTCGCGCATCTGCAGGCGATGGATTTCATTTGCAAGGGCCATCTCTTGGCCGACGTCTCGGCCATCCTCGGCTCGCTCGATATCGTGTTCGGAGAGGTCGATCGGTGATCGCGCTGCCGCCCATACAGTTCGACCGGGCTTCGGGGGCTCTCGAGGGAGCCAACCTGTGGGAGCGGACGGCGGCGCTGGCGCTGGCGACAGGCTCGAAAATATCGTCGCACTTTTCGCACCGCGGTTATATCGGCTGCGCGAACCTGCTGCGCAAGACGCTGCCCGAGCGCAACATCGCGATCAAGCTCAATCCCGACGCGACCTTCGAATTTCCATACGGCGACGGTTACTGGAGCAAGCTGCTCAATCGCTCCTACCATTACGAGGACGAGTTGGAACTGTTGTTCCGGAATTCCGCCGACGTCGACTACACGCTGCTCGATTGCGGCGCCAATTTCGGCTACTGGTCGGTGCTGGTCTCGAGCGGGCCTTACGGTTCGCACAAGGCGCTCGCGATCGAGCCGTCGACGCAGAATTTTACCAAGCTGCAAAACAATGCCGAGATCAACGGTAACCGCTTCGACCTGTTGAAATGCGCGATCGGCGCGGCGCGCGGCACCGCGCGGCTGTCGGGCACCAAGCACGAGGCGTTCAGCATCGCAGGCAATTCGAGCGGCGGCGGCGAGGACGTGCCGGTGATCGCGCTCGACAACCTGCTCGATGACGGCACGATTTCGCCGGCAGGAAAATACCTGATCAAGCTCGACGTCGAAGGCGTGGAGGTGCAGGCTATTCAGGGCGGCACGCGGCTTCTGCAGAGCGACAGCGTGTTGCTGTGCGAGGAACACGGCAACGATCCCCATCATACGGTGTCGCGCTATATCCTCGAACAGACCCCGCTCAAGCTGATCGTCCACGATCCCCGCTCCAACCGGCTGGAGACGGTGACCGAGCTTTCGATCCTCGACCGCATCAAGGTTTCAACCCACGTCGGTTACAACGTGTTCGGCACCGCAAGCGCATTCTGGCAAAACCGGATCAACGCGCTCAACGCCAATGCCGCGCGCCGCATGCAATGAGAGACTGAACGACAATGTCCGTCCGCCGCCTCGCGCCCAAGGAACTGCAGCCCGCGAACTTCACGTTCACGGCGGAAAACCTCGCCTGGGCGAAGGAGCAGATGGCGAAATACCCACCCGGCCGCCAGGCCTCCGCGGCAATCGCGATCCTGTGGCGGGTCCAGGAACAGCACGAGGGCTGGGTTTCGGAAGCGGCGATCCGGACCGTCGCCGATTTGCTCGATATGCCCTATATCCGGATGCTGGAGATCGCGACCTTCTACACGATGTTCCAGCTGCAGCCGGTCGGCAAGAAGGCCCATATTCAGGTCTGCGGCACCACGCCATGCCGGCTGCGCGGCGCCGCCGATATCATCGAGGTGTGCCAGAGCCGCATTCATCACGATCCCTTCCAGCTGTCCAAAGACGGCAATTTCTCCTGGGAGGAAGTCGAGTGCCTCGGCGCCTGCGTGAACGCGCCGATGGTGCTGATCTGGAAGGACACCTACGAGGATCTGACCAAGGAAAGTTTTGGCAAGGTGCTGGACGGCTTTGCCTCCGGCAATCCTCCGAAGCCGGGACCGCAGGTCGCGCGGCAATTTTCTGCCCCCGTCGGCGGGCCGACCACGCTGAAGGAAACCACATGAAGCGTGACCGCACAGGGCAGGCGGTCGGGCCAGGGAGTATCGCGGCGATGACCAGTTGGCGCTATATCGCTTTGCATACGGTGGCTGCTGCTGCCTTCATCTTCCTTCTGCAGCGTTACGCGCTGAATGCCTCGCTTGAATCAAGCCTGTTATGGGCGGTGGTGTTCGGCGGATGCGCCGCGGGCCTCGCCTACAAGCAATCCAATCGCTGACCCCCAAGGGAAGCTTCATGCTCGACGACAAGGACCGCATCTTCAAGAACCTCTACGGCCTGCAGGACTGGGGCCTCGAAGGGGCACGCCGCCGCGGGGCCTGGGACGGCACCAAGGCGATCATCGACAAGGGCCGCGACTGGATCATCAATGAGATGAAGGCCTCGGGCCTTCGCGGCCGCGGCGGGGCGGGTTTCCCGACCGGGCTGAAATGGTCGTTCATGCCGAAGGAGTCGACCGACGGCCGGCCCAGCTACCTCGTGGTCAACGCCGATGAGTCCGAACCCGGCACCTGCAAGGACCGCGAGATCATGCGGCACGATCCGCATCTTCTGGTCGAGGGTTGCCTGCTTGCCAGCTTCGCGATGGGCGCCCATGCCTGCTACATCTATGTCCGCGGCGAATTCATCCGGGAGCGCGAGCATCTGCAGGCCGCGGTCGATCAGGCCTATGAGACGAAACTGATCGGCAAGGAGAATGTCAACGGCTGGCCGTTCGACCTCTACGTCACGCATGGCGCCGGCGCCTATATCTGCGGCGAAGAGACCGCGCTCCTGGAAAGCCTTGAAGGCAAGAAGGGGATGCCGCGGCTGAAGCCGCCATTTCCGGCCAATGTCGGTCTCTATGGCTGCCCGACCACGGTCAATAACGTCGAGTCGATCGCGGTCGCGCCGGATATTCTGCGGCGTGGCGCGGCGTGGTTCGCCGGCATCGGCCGCCCCAACAATGTCGGCACCAAACTGTTTTGTATTTCCGGCCATGTCGAGCGTCCCTGCAATGTCGAAGAAGCGATGGGGATTCCGTTCCGCGAACTGATCGAGCGCCATTGCGGCGGCGTTCGCGGCGGCTGGGATAATCTCAAGGCGGTGATCCCCGGCGGCTCGTCGGTGCGCATGGTGCCGGCCGAACTGATCATCGACACCCCGATGGATTTCGACAGCCTCGGCAAACTGCGCTCCGGCCTCGGCACCGCCGCTGTCATCGTGATGGACAAATCGACCGACCT
>DATNMT010000511.1:0-3363 GCA_035602495.1 Bradyrhizobium sp. | reverse complement strand
AAAACTTCAGCCTGTCTAATCCGCGAGGCCGGGGTGTCTGAAGCAAGCGCCAATCTCGTCTATGCGTGCGATCAATGGGAGATCGACCTCGGCCGGCGCGAGCTGCGGTCGCGCGGGATTCCCGTGCCGCTCGGCGGCCGGGCCTTCGAGGTCATCACGGTCCTGGTGCAATCGGCCAGCGAATTCGTCACCAAGGACCATTTGATGGAACGGGTGTGGCCGGGTGCCGTCGTCGGCGAAGGTACGCTCCACGTTCACATCTCCGCGGTCCGCAAGGCGCTGGGCCCTGATCGAGCGATGCTAAAGACGGTCTCCGGTCGCGGCTATCGCCTGCTCGGGAGCTGGACGCCTCAGCAGCGGGAAGGGAGCGCCCCGCCGGTCTATTCAGCCCTGACCCGTACATCCGGAGCGCAGCCGGCGAACAATTTTTCCCCGCTCATTACGCGCCTGATCGGTCGGGCCGCGGCTGCGCAGTTTGTCCGAGACCTCGTCTCTGCCTATCGGGTGGTGACCTTGACGGGTCCCGGTGGCATCGGAAAGACCGCCCTGGCCATCAAAGCCGTCCGTTACCTCCTCGCCGACTTTGAAGACGGGGGGTGGATCGTCGAGCTGGCCTCGCTGTCCGACCCCGGCCTCGTCCCGTCCACGGTAGCCAGCACGCTCGGGCTGAAGCTCGCCGGCGAGATTTCGGCGGACTCTGTCGCCCGCGCCGTTGGTGGAAGACATCTTCTGCTTGTGCTCGATAATTGCGAGCACGTCATCGACGCGGCGGCCAACCTGGCCGAGACCTTCACGCGCCTGTGCCCGCGCACCACGATTGTGGCAACCAGCCGCGAAGTCCTGCGGATCGACGGCGAGGCCGTCTATCGCGTTCCGCCGCTGGAGGTGCCTGCCCTCGGGCAAGCGGCGCCGGACTACATCATGCAATACAGTGCAGTGGAGCTGTTTGTCGCCAGGACCAAAGCGCTGAACGCGGGCTTCACGCCGCACGCTGAAGACCTCGCGTCGATTGCGGCGATCTGCCGGCACCTCGACGGCATGCCGCTCGCGATCGAGTTCGCGGCGGCTCGCGCCGCGGTTCTCAGCGTTCAAGGGGTTGCCGCCGGCTTGCGCGATCGCTTCGCGCTGTTGACGGCCGGCCGGCGCACGGCGCTTCCGCGGCACCAGACACTACGCGCGACGCTCGATTGGAGCCATGAGCTGCTGCCCGACGCGGAGCGGCGGTTGCTGCGGCGCCTGGCCGTCTTCCCCGGCGGCTTCACCGCCAATGCCGCCGCCGCCGTCATGACGGATACCGGATTCGATGCGTCGGCGGTGCTGGACGGCATCGCCAATCTCGTCGCAAAATCATGGGTGACGCTGGACAAATCCGGCGCCGGCGCCCGCTGGATTCTGCTGGAAACGATCCGTGCCTACGCGATCGAGAAGCTTGTCGAGCACGCCGAGGCCGAGATCGCTGCGAAGCACCATGCACTGTATTTTCGCGATCTCTTCGCACCACAGGCGCGAGACGCCAGACCGTCCTTATCGGATGACGACTTGGCGCGCCGGGTCCGGGAGATCGACAACGTTCGCGCCGCGCTCGACTGGTCGTTCTCTCCGGCCGGAGACCCGGCGATCGGCGTCGACCTCACAGCCGCCTATGCGCCGGTCTGGCAACACCTGTCGCTGATGAGTGAGTGCCGCGAGCGCTGCGAACGCGCGCTGCTCAGTCTTGAACCGGATGTGACCGAGAACATGTGGCTGCGAATGGAGCTGCAGATGGACCTCGCGGCTGCGATCTTCATCACCATGGGCCCTCCGGAACAGGCAAAAACTCTCCTGACCGAGGCACTCGAAACCGCCGATGCGCTGAATGATCTCAATGCGCAGGCGCGGGCTCTGTCGACCCTGATATCCGTTTACGCCTCTCGTGGGGAATACGGTAAGGCGCAGATCGCGGCGGAACGGATCGAGCAAATCGCTCATCGTATGGGCGACCCGATACACCTCCGTTTCGCCTATCAGCAGAGAGGGACCACGCTTCTCTGGGGAGGCAGACCTCGCGAGGCCCGGCAATATCTGGAACGCGTTCTTCGATTGCCCGCTGCGCCGGGCGATCGCCAGGGCGCGATCTATTACAATCCGAATGACCGCGCGGTGGCCCGGGCGATGCTGGCTCGGGCGCTTTGGATGCAGGGTTTCGCGGACCAGGCGCTCGATGAAGCTCGCCTCAGCGTGGAAGAGCTGCAAGGCACAGATCCCCCACTCCAGCTTTGCCGGATATTATATCAAGGCATCTGCCGCATCGCGACGATCACAGGTGACTTCGCAACCGCCGATCGGGAGATTGCGCGTTTGATCGAGGTGGCCACAGGTTTCAACGCGCACGTCTGGGTGACCTCGGGTCACTTCCTGAAAGGGCAGTTGTTGGTCGAACGCGGCGAGTTCGCGCAAGGCCTGCTGGTGTTGCGAGATGCCTTCGAGACCTGCGACCGAACCGGGTGGCACATATCGTATGCGGAGTTCAAGAGCGCTCTCGCGTTAGGGTTGGCCGGGACAGGGCGGCTCGACGAGGCTCTCGTTGCCCTGGACGGCGCGATGGCGGCCGATCGCGAGGGCGGGCGCGGGTGGTGTGCCCCTGAATTGCTCCGCATCAAGGGGGAAGTTCTGCTCCAGCAGGCCGCGGATCAGTCCACGCTGGCGGCCGAAGATTGCTTCAACCAGGCGGCCCAATTGGCCCGCGAACAGGGCGCTCTATTCTGGGAGCTGCGGATCGCCCTCAGCGTTGCCCGTTTGAGGGTGAGCCAGGGTCGCCACCACGAGGCGAGAGCACAGCTTGCATGGATTTATGATCGGTTCACCGAAGGCTTTGCGACCGCGGATATGCAGGCTGCCCGCACTTTGCTTGAGGGGTTGCCCCGTAACGCATGACGTTGGGAGAAGCGCTGTGAAGCGAAGAGCCTTTCTGAGATCGGCGGCCGGTGCCCTGGCGGCGGCCGGCACCATGGCTGCGCCGACCTTTGCGGTCGTATCGGGACGGTATCATAATATGGTCAGACGATGTCGAGAACAGATTTTTCTATAGCTGTCGAGGAAGAAACTGGCCGATCTACCAGTCGGTCCACCAACTGGTAGTCAATCTCAAGAAGCTAAGGCCCTTGGCCTTACAATTCCGGCGCATATTTTTGCTCGCACCGATGAGGTGTCCGCAAACCGCGGAGGGAAGAGCAAATCTCGTAGCCTAGGAGCCTGTCCGAATAGTCGCTGTTCAATTTTGAGCGAGTCTGATTCAAGCTTGAGCTATGAGCAAGTATTTTCGCCCCTGGAATATCGATCAGACACTGCTGCTGCCGCCGAATGTGCAGGACTTCGTGCCGAAAG
>DATNMT010000499.1:0-3957 GCA_035602495.1 Bradyrhizobium sp. | reverse complement strand
CAGCGTCGCGTAGTGACCGGACATCGGAGCCACGATCAAGACGCGCGGCTGCGGACTGCGCAACGGACGCGTCAGCTTGCGATCGAAGTACAACAGGCGGCAGAACGGCTTTTCCCAAACGACGCGGATATCGATCGGCGTACGCACACCGTTGACTTCGGTGTCATCGAGGCCCCATTCGGGTTTGCCGTAGCGGCGGGTGGTGCGCTCGAACAATTCGCAGCCGGCCGCGATGGATTTACCGAATTCGGTTTGCGACCACGGATTGAGCGGATTCTGAAACAGAATCTTGGTCGCATCCGTCACGGCGCGCGCCGGATTGAGCGACGCGTGCGCCATTTCGTACATCCAGTACATCGGCGTGGTAAGCGCCGGACTGCCTTCGGCCACCAGTGGCGGTGCGCCGCCAAATTCACCAATTGGCATTTATTCCTCGCCTGTTTTGCAACGCAGCATAGTGCCGAATGCGTAATAAAGCGTCAATGCAAAGATCGGTATATCTACGCGTAGTGCAAGGCGAAGATCTTCAATTACATGGGATAAGTGCTTTATTCACCACCCTGGAGCAACGAGCCGTGGCGGCGGGCGCTGCGCAAAAGCGCAAGAAATGCCGCAAATGACGCCAGAAGCAGCGCGGCGTTGATCAGAAGCGCCGACAGCATCAGGTCGGCCCGAAAGACATGGTCGATCAAAAGCGACCGCATTCCCTCGAAGACATAGGTCGGCGGCAGCGACCAGGCGACATATTGCAGCCAGTGCGGCAGCACCGTCACCGGATAATAGATGCAGGCCAGCGGCATCAGCGCGAACATCAGCGTCCAGACGATGCTTTCGGCGCCCAGGCCGTTGCGCAGCACCAGCCCGGAGACGAAAATGCCGACCGACCAGCTGGTGAAGATCAGATTACAGAAGAAGACGATCAGCGGCAGCCCGATGCCGTAGAAATTGAAGTGAAACAGAAACAGCGCGAGCAGCGTCATCGGGATGACGCCGATCGCGAGCCGGATCAGGCTCATCACCATTAGCGCGATCAGAAACTCGATCGGCTTCAACGGGCTCATCATCAGGTTGCCGAGATTGCGCGCCCACATCTCCTCGAGAAACGAGATCGAAAACCCAAGCTGGCCGCGAAACAGGATGTCCCACAGGATTACCGCGCCGATCAGGGTGCCCCCGGCGCGGGCGAAAAAGCCGGCATTCTGCGCGATGTAGGTCTGCAGAAAGCCCCAGGTGATGATCTGCAGCGCCGGCCAATACAGCAATTCGAGAAGCCGCGGCCATGACGACAGCAACAAATACCAGTAGCGCAGGATCATCGCATTGATGCGATGCGGCGCGATATCGAGATGCAGGGCAAGACCGCTCACGACGCCGCCTCCTGGACACGGCCGCGGGCGACGTCGAGAAATACCTCTTCCAGCGTCGCCCGGTTATAGCGGGCCATGATGCCGTCAGGGGTATCGTCGTCCTCGATGCGGCCGCGCTTCATGATGATGACGCGGTCGCACAGACGCTCGACTTCAAGCATGTTGTGCGAGGCCAGCAAAATGGTCGCGCCGCGCGCCTTGCGATAATCCTGAAGATGCTGCCTGACCCAGTCGGCGGTATCGGGATCGAGCGAGGCGGTCGGCTCGTCCAGCAGCAACAGTTCGGGCTGGTTGATCAGGGCTTTCGCCAGCGCCACGCGGGTCTTCTGCCCGGCGGAGAGCTTGCCGTTGGCGCGGTCGAGAAAATCGCCGAGGTCGAGATCGGCGGCGAGTTGCGCGATCCGCTCGCGCAGGTGCTTGACCGCGTAGAGCCTGCCGAAGATCGTCAGGTTCTGCCGCACCGTGAGCCGCATCGGCATGTCGACATAGGGGCTTTCGAAATTCATCCGGCCCAGCACGTCCGCGCTCTGCTCCGGCATCGCGGCGCCCAGCACCTGGATCCGCCCTGAGGTAGGCAGCACCAGCCCCATGATCATGGCAATGGTGGTGGTCTTGCCGGCGCCGTTGCCGCCGAGCAGTCCGGTAATGCTGCCGCGCGCAATGCGGAACGACACGTCATCGACCGCGCGGGTGGTCTCGTAGAGCTTGACGAGATGCGCGACCTCGATCGCCGCCGATCCATTCGGATCGGCGGGGAACCGGGCTGGTGCTGCGCCGTCATTGCTCATGCGGGCCGTTCATTGGGCCATTGCGGCGGCAAGCGCAAGACTTTGCCGAGAATTTGAGATCACGGCCCAAGGCGTAACGGGCGAATTTGTGGTCGGGGCCCGGCGCGGCTAAAATGCAGATATGACCGACGTCGCCGCCTCCGATTTTCGCCATCCGCGGCGCTATGTCCGTCTGGACACCATATTGCGGTTGCGCTGGCTCGCGGTGATCGGGCAGCTCGCCGCCATTTTCATCGTGGTGCAGGGCCTTGAATTCGACGTCGAGGTCGTGCCCTGCATCACCATCGTCGGCCTGTCCGCCCTGCTCAATCTGTCGCTGCAGATCGTCTTCAACCCGATGCAGCGGCTGGAGCCGGTCTATGCCGCGGCGCTGTTGGCGCTGAACATCATCGAACTGGCCGGGTTGCTGTTCTTCACCGGCGGGCTGCAAAATCCGTTTTCATTCCTGTTCCTGGCCCCGGTGCTGATCTCGGCGACGGCGCTGCCGATCCGCCTGACCATCGCGCTCGGGTTGCTCGCGGTCGCCTGCGCCTCGGTGCTGGTCTTCTTCCATCTGCCGCTGCCCTGGGACTCCGACGAGCCGCTGGTGCTGCCGCCGATTTATCTGTTCGGCGTCTGGCTTTCGATCGTGGTCGCGATCGGGGTCACCAGCCTTTATGCATTCCAGGTCACCGAAGAGGCGCGCAAACTGTCGGACGCGCTGGCGGCGACCGAGCTGGTATTGGCCCGGGAACAACATCTGACGCAACTCGACGGCCTGGCGGCCGCCGCCGCGCACGAACTCGGCACGCCGCTGTCGACGATCTTCTTGATCTCGCGCGAGCTGGAGCAGGGCCTGCAGGACAACAGCCAGCTCGCCGGCGACATCAAGACCCTGCGCGAGCAGGCCCAGCGCTGCCGCGACATCCTGGCCAAGATCACGCAGCTTTCTTCGACCGGCGCGCCGTTCGACCACATGAAGCTGTCGACGCTGATCGAGGAGATCGTGGCGCCGCATCGCGATTTCGGGGTCGCGATCAAGGTCCGGATCGCGGTCGCCGGCGTCCGCGAGCCGGTCGGCAGCCGCAACCCGGCGATCCTCTATGGGGTCGGCAACATCCTGGAAAACGCCGTCGACTTCGCGCGGTCGACGGTGGAGGTGAACGCGTGGTGGAACAGCGAGACCGTCGAGATCGTGATTTCCGACGACGGGCCGGGCTTTGCCCCCGACATCATCAAGCGGATCGGCGAGCCCTATCTGTCGCGGCGAAAGAGCGCGGACGAGGCCCAGAGCGAGCACCGCGGGCTGGGTCTCGGCGTCTTCATCGCCCGCACGCTGCTGGAGCGCACCGGCGCCAAGGTCTCCTTCTCCAACCGGATTTTTCCGGATCATGGCGCCGTGGTTCAGATCGCCTGGCCGCGGAGCCGTTTCGAGGCCAGTGAAACATCAGATGAACCAGCGTCTTAGTTCGGTACAGTCCGACGCCGGCGACGCGGTGGCCTTGGCAGCACTGCTTTGCCGCGCCATATGCTAAGGGTCCGAGAATAAGGATAGGTACATCGTGAATGCCATCGCCGAACTGTCAAGCCACCCCGACCGCTCGCTCCTGATCGTGGAGGACGACAAGCCGTTTCTGGAACGCCTCTCGCGCGCCATGGAAACCCGCGGCTTCACGGTGACCTCCTGTGACAGCGTCAGCGAAGGTCTGGCGCAGATCGGCAAGGCCGCGCCGGCGTTCGCGGTGGTCGATTTGCGGCTCGGCGACGGCAACGGCCTCGACGTGGTCTCTGCGCTGAAACGCAAGCGCCCGGATGCGCGGGCG
>DATNMT010000503.1:0-5490 GCA_035602495.1 Bradyrhizobium sp. | reverse complement strand
CTGCCGGTTATCCGGCGTGACGCGGATCTGGTGGGCGTATTTGCCGGTGTCGAGCGGATTGGGCTGATCGACGTGCTCGCCGAGCGAGCCATCCGCCTTGATGCGATGCACGGTCAGGCCGCTTGGATCGTTGTAGGCGGTCAGCAGATATTCGCCTGATTGATCGACGCTGGTGTGGATCGGTCGCGAAGGCAACGTCAGCTGCGCGCCATGCGGCGTCAGCGCGCCGCTTGCGGGATCGATCTTGAATGCGTTGGCAAAGTGCTTGTCGCCGGCAACGCCCTCGGAGCCCGCGCCGCCATTGCTCGATACCACGTACAAATACTGCTTCGACGGATGCGGCCAGGCATATTGGATCTTGGTCGGTGCCGAAACCGTATCGCGCTTGATCAGCGCGGATTCGTCGACGTCAACACTGTAGGCTGTGAGTTCGGGGCCGACCGCCGAATAGAAAATGTTCTTCGCCTTGGCTTCCTGGGCGAACGACGCCTTGGGCGCGGCGATGCCGCCGACCAGGAGCGTGGTGAAGGTACGACGGTCGACCATGATTTCCTCCTTGCAAATTTTTGACGGGCGATTTTTTTCGCGTTCATTCCACCGCGCGGTACAGCCGCGGCCTTTTGCGGACGGATTCGAGCAGCGACCAGTCGCCCTGCTCGACGACGTGCCCCTTCGGGAAAGGCGGACGCGGTTCCTGGCCGAGCGAGCGCATCACCCGGTCGTCGCGGTAATAGCAAAGCAGCACCACGCGGACGAGTGCCGCCAGCGGCGCTGCGCCGGTTTCGCGAAACATAGCGGCCACCTCGGTCCGGCGCGCCGGTTCGAGGTCGGCAAAGGCGCCGCCCGCAAGTGTGGCGAGTTGCGCCAGCGCGCGGCAAATATCGTCGCGGTCGCGCTCGAGGCTGTTCAGGATGTCGTTGAAGATCCTTTCGTCATCGGCGCCCGGCACGCCATAAGTCGCGCTCGGCGGAATGATGCTGCCGGCCAGCGCGCGGAGGTCGCGGGTTTGTTCGGCGGTCAGGCTGTCGTTCGGCATAGCGATCTCTCAGTCGAACAGGTTGGCGAGGCGTTGCTTGATGCTGTCGGCGATATAGAGCGCCAGCGCCTGGATGGTCGAGGTCGGGTTCACCCCGCCCGAAGTCACCCAGATGCTGCCGTCGACGATGAACAGGTTCTTCACATCATGGCAGCGGCCCCATTCATTCACCACCGAACGATCGGGGTCGGTGCCCATCCGCGCGGTGCCGAGCAGGTGCCAGCCGCCGTTCAGGATCGGGCTCTCGACGCAGATATTGCTGGCGCCGGCGGCGACCAGCACCTCCTTCGCCCGCGCAATGCCATGCGCCATCATCTTCGCGCTGTTGGTGCCGATGGTGTAGTCGAGCTTTGGCGCGGGGATGCCGCTGGAATCCTTCAGCACGGGATCGAGCGTCACCCGGTTGTGCTCTTCGGGCAGGTCCTCGCAGATCGCCGCGAGACCGATGCGGTGGTTCAGCAGTTTGCGATAGACCTTGTGATGGTCCTCGCCCCAGGGCAGCCGTCCCGCGTTGGAACTGATGATCGCCTCCATGATCGCGCCGACGCCGCGGCCGAACTGGAAGGTGTAGCCGCGCACAAAGTCACGCTCCTGGTCGGTCTCATAAAATTCCTGGCTCCACAGGCACAGCGGCGGGCCGTGATTGCCGTCGAGCGGCTCATCGACATAGCCATAGCTCAGCGCATAGGGGTGGAACATCAGGTTCTTGCCGACCAGCCCGCTCGAATTGGCGATGCCGTTGGGGAATTTCGCCGACACTGAATTGAGCATCAGGCGCGGCGTGCCGACGCCGTTGCAGGCAAGGATGACCACCTCGGCCGGCTGAAACTGCTCGTTGCCCTCGGCGTCGTAGTAGATCACGCCGGAGGCCATGCCGTGTTCATCGACGGTGATCTCGCGCACCCGGCACATCGTGCGCAGTTCGACGCCGGCGCGGATCGCATGCGGCCAATAGGTGATGTCGGTCGAGGCCTTCGCGCCTTGCGCGCAGCCCGGCGTGCAGTGGCCGAGGTTGATGCAGCGCGCGCGGCCCTCGTAATCGGTGGTGGCGATCGTGGTATCGGACGGCCACCAGTGCCAGCCGAGCTGGTTCATCGCCTTGCCGAACCGCGTGCCGGACTTGCCGAGCGGCAATGGCGGCATCGGCGGCTGTTTCGGCGGATAGGCGGGATCGCCGGCGAGGCCCGAGACGCCCATCATGCGATCGTTCTCGGCAAAGAACGGCTCCAGCGTCGTGTAGTCGACCGGCCAGTCGTCGGCGACGCCGTCGAGCGTGCGCACCTTGAAATCGGAAGGATGCAGGCGCGGAAAATGCGCCGTGTACATGATGGTCGAGCCGCCGACACCGTTGAAATTCACCACCTTGATCGGCGAATTGGCATCGTTGATCGGATAATCGGTCGGCCGCGCCCGGCGGTTGGGATTGATGGCGAAATCGGAAAACAGCCGCGCTTCCCAGTCGCGCCCGTTGCTCGGATAATCCGTCGGCTTCACCCAGTCGCCCTGCTCGAGGCAGAGGATCCGCATCCTGGTGTCGGCCAGACTCCACGCCACCGCGGCGCCCGATGCCCCGGAGCCGATAATCAGGACATCGACCTTGTCGTGCATCGGATTTTCCTCTCGCGCGGTGTCGATAGAAAGCCCGGCGGATTTCAGCGCGTCAAGATCCCGTCGGCAATGCGCGATTGCAAGCTCTTTCAACCATCCGGGACTGCCGCCTGCCCGAAAAATGCCGTATCATGGACCGCATGAACGGCGGGTCAGCATTTCTCCCGGGCCGAACGGATGGCCACGCCATGACCGGGGAAATGGAAATTGGTCGACCCTCGGACAGGACACCACGATGAAGCGCGTCATCGCTGCCGTTGTTGCCCTCGTTGCCGCCCTGCCGTTCGCCGCCGCGCAGCCGGCCAAGGAGCCTTACGCGCCCGGCCTCGGAGAATTCATGACCGCGACGCAGCTTCGCCACGCCAAGCTGTGGTTTGCCGGGAAGAACAGCAACTGGGACCTCGCGGCCTATGAAATTGACGAGATCAAGGAGGGCCTGGAAGACGCCGAACGGCAGTTCCCTACCCGTGACGGCGTTCCGATCGCCGACATGATCAAGTCCAACATCGATCCGGCGATCGAGGAACTGAAAAAGGCGGTCGCCGCCAGAAGCAGCGCCAAATTCACCGTCGCGTTCGACAAGCTGACCGGCGCCTGCAACACCTGCCATGCCGCGGCTAGCAAGCCGTTCATTCGCATCCAGCGTCCGACCGCGCCGCCGTCGACCAATCAGGATTTTACGCCGGGGAAGTGACCTCGCGCACGGTCACTTGGCGGGCTCGCAGCAATAGGCCTTTGTCCGAAATCGGGACCGGTGCCCGAGTTCCGAACCCTATTGCTCCCCGTCGCGCAGCCGCCGGTACACCGCACCCAGCACGTTGGAATAATCGTCGGTCCAGACCCGCTGCTTGTCGTCGGCTTCGGTCAGCGCCCACACGTCCGACGACGCCAGCTTGCCGACGTCGGCCTCCTCGCGCGCGCAGACCACAACCGTGGTGGCAAAGATATATTCGTTGTCGCGATTGGAATCCTCGCTGTAGACCCAGCTTTGGAGCTCGTTGGCGGTGGCAATGCCGACGATGACGCTGGACAATTCCAGGTGCCGGTTGGAGACGTGCATCACCACCGCGCCCTGCGGCGCCAGCTTCTGCTTGTAGATCGCCATCGCCTCCTGCGTGGCCAGATGGATCGGGATTGCATCCGACGAATAGGCGTCGACGATGATCAAATCATAGATGCCGTCGGGCTCCCTCGCGAAGGTCAGCCGGGCGTCGCCGATCACCGGCTTCAGGTCCGGCGCGCAATTCTGGATGTAGGTGAAGTATTTCGGGTCACGGGCGGTATCGACCATGGACTGATCGATCTCGAAGAATTTCCAGCTCTCGCCCGGCTCGGAGGCGCAGGTCAGCGTGCCGGAGCCGAGCCCGATCACCGCGACCCGCAGCGGCGCACCCTTGCGCTCGCGCACCGCGGTGATCGCCTGCCCGATGCCGCCGTCCTTGTGATAGTAGGTGATCGGCTCGGGCCGCCCGGTGATCGGGGTGCCGTCGTCGTTCTGGAATTTTTGCGCGCCGTGGATGGTGGTGCCGTGCATCAGCACGTGATACTGGCCGTGCGGCGTCACCACGATCTTGTGGACGCCGAAGAAGCTGCGCACGGTTTCCACCCGCCCGTCATCGGCCGGATAGGCCCGGATCAGCACCAGCGCCACCACCACGGTGGCGAAGATCTTCCAGCGGTTGGCGTTCAATCCAAGCGCCAGCAGCGCCGAAAGCACGCCGACCGCGCCGATCACCCAGACCCTGTGGTCGTCGAGCCAGGTCATGACCTTGCCCTCGGAATAGGCGGGCGCGACCAGGACGACCGCGATCACGGCGAGAAACGGCCAATACCAGCTGCTCCATCTGACAAGACGCTCGTCGCCGCCGGGCGGCCGGCACAGCGCCGCCAGCGCCAGCAGGATCGGATATTCGGCGACCCATGAAAATGCGTAAGGCGCGATCAGGCCTGCGAACAGGCCGCCGAGCATGCCGCCGAATGACAGCGCGACATAGAAGCCGGTGAGATATTTCGCCGCCGGCCGCGTCCGCGCCAGCTCGCCATGGCAGGCCATCGCGATGACGAAAAAGCAAAGCTGATGCCCGCCGAGCGTCAGCAGCAGGTTCTGTTCGCCGCCGACCGCGAGCAGAACGATCACGCCCGCGATCGCCAGCGGCTGGGCCATCAGCACCCATTTGTGGGGCAGCAGCGGGCGCGACTGGAACACCAGCACCCAGGTGAGCAGATAGAGCGACAGCGGCAGCACCCACAGCAACGGCGCGGCGGCGACGTCGGTGGAGATATGCGCGGTCACGGCGATCAACAGCCCCGACGGGACCGCGGCGAGAAAAATCCAGCGCAGGCGCAGCATCCATGGCGGCGGCGGGGCGTCGGTTTCCTCCGTTTGTGCAACGGCGGCGGCTGTGACAGGCGAGCGCAGCAGCAGCACGCCGCAGGCGGCGATCAACACGATCAGGAGGCCGTAGGTGCCGGTCCAGATCAGGTTCTGCGTGCGCAGCGTGAACATCGGCTCCAGCAGCACCGGATAGGACAACAGCGCCAGGAAGCTGCCAATGTTCGAGGAAGCGTACAGGAAATAGGGATCCGGACCGTTCGGATGTCCGGTGCGGACGAACCAGGCCTGCAGCAGCGGATTGTTGGCGGCGAGCGCAAAAAACGGCAATCCGATCGAGACCGCGAACAGGCCGAGCAGCCAGAATGCATAACCACTGGTCGGCGGCTCGCCCCAGCCGCTAGCGATCGACAGCGGCAGCGACAACAGCGCGATCACCAGCAGCACCAGATGGATCGCGACGGGGAGCATGCGGTTGCGGAGCTGCATCAGGTAATGCGCATAGGCATAGCCG
>DATNMT010000493.1:0-9729 GCA_035602495.1 Bradyrhizobium sp. | reverse complement strand
GATGCGGGCCTGCGCTGGCTTGATCGCACGACGCCCGATCTTGATAAAGCGAAAGCGTCATTGAAGTCGATTATCTCTGACGGTCATCGGGCTGGAGCGGTGATCGGAAGCATTCGGGCGATCTTCAAGAAGGACGTCCGGAACAGAACTTCGCTCGACGTCAACGAACTCATCGGGGAATCCCTGGCCTTGACGCGCGGCGATTTGCAGAGGCACCGCATACTGGTCCAGGCCGAGCCGAATGCACAGCTGCCGCAGGTAACAGGAGATCGAATCCAGTTGCAGCAAGTGCTTCTGAACCTGATCACGAACGCGATCGATTCGATGGCGGCCAAGGATGGGGCGCGGATCCTGTGCGTGAAGTCCGAGGTCCACGACGGCGGGGGCGTCATGGTGTCGGTGGCGGACACCGGAACAGGAATCGGCTCGCAAGAGCTCGATCGGATATTCAATCCACTGTTCACGACCAAATCGGGCGGCATGGGGATGGGGCTGTCGATCTGCCGTTCGATCATCGAGGCCCATGATGGCCGGCTGTGGGTTGCCCCGAACAAGCCCGAGGGCGCCGTCTTTCAGTTCATGCTGCGTGCCGACGGCGCGTCGTCTGTCGGTGCTTTACGACGAGAGCACCTCGACGACCTCCTGCCTGGTTCGCGCTTCTGACGCTGATTAGATAATGCGACGATCGCACCGGCGAGCGTCAGCTCTTGGTCATGGTGATGTTGACGCCGCGGATTTCGCCCTTGGAGCTGATCTGCACGACCTGCTTGTTGCCGGTGGTCGTCAGCGTCAGGTTGGCGGCAAATCCGGACGCCTCGACGAACACGTCGATCCGTCCGCCGCCGGCGGTGCCCTGGAGATTGCCGAAGATGTTCCGGCTGGCTTCGCTCCAGTTGCCGGAAATCCGGTCGCCCTGGCTGGTCACGTCGCTGCTCAAATCGAATTTGTAGCTGTCGCTGGCGCAATGCAGGCTCTGCTTCAACGCGAGGCCGGTGTCGTTAACCCTGTAGTCGGCCTTGCAGCGGATGCGCTCGGTCGTTCCGTCGGAAAGAACCACGGTGCCGTTTCCAGTCCATGCGCCGTTGAAGCCGACAAACGGGCCAGACTGGGCGTGGCCAGCCGACACCGAGAGCATCAGCGCGGCGCCGACACCAGCAGCCTTGATAGCCTGTCCAAACAGACTGGAACCAAACAGTTTCATTTTCAAGTTTCCCATTCAAATTGACGTTCTCTAACAAGATACGTCTCGCCGCATCGAAGATTTAGTGTCGCCGCTGTATGTTAGGTTCAAATGACAGACCCGGCGCGCCGCCTGCAATCGCGCTGACCAGATCACCGCCGCTGGACAGGATACCCCAAACTACACAAGCCGAATGATGCTGGCGAACGGCATTTTCGCTGCAACGAGATCGGCACAACGTCCAATTTCGCCACGTTTTTCACCTTGCTCATTTAGTTCCTCGCATGGCTTGGCCGCAACGGCCAAACTCAAAAAAACCTCGCCTTCGAATAATTCCCTGATATCAACTGGTTAATGACGCGCATTGAGATCGTTGGCAAGGTCGGCTATGCGAGGCGGGCCACCGTAAATTTGGCCGCATTTACCAGCGCTTCTGGTCATCTCGTTGCTGCAGTCCGCGGCGTTTGCAACCCAAAAGGTCTGTCCCGCTCACGCCACGCGCTTTTCGGGATTGGAATTCTTGCCGTCAGTATGAAGGAACACGATGTATAAATATCTCCCGGCACTCATCCTGTTGTCGCTATCGATTTCCACCGCCGCCATCGCCCAGCAGCAACGCAGCGGCACGCCGGAGGAACAGGCGGCCTGTTCGCGCGACGTTCAGCGCTTCTGCCGACCGGTGATCGATCAGGGCGACTTCACCATTCTGGCTTGCCTGCAGCAAAACCGGCCCAAACTGTCGAAGGCCTGCGAAACCGTCTTGAAGAACCATAATCAGTAGAACCGCGTTTGCGTTCCTCGCGCGCCACGAACGCCCGGTTATCGGCGTGATCGGGCGCGGCCGGAATTCGCGGATAGCATTGGTTTTCGCATCGTATTCCCCTATATGGGGTCCGCGATCTCCCTGGCATGCGCGGCAGTGCCGGGGCATGCGATACCAGCGTTTTTCAGCGAATGCAGCAAGTCCCTTGATGACCAGCGCGAGCGAACTGCGATCCGGCAAGACTCACCGCGACGAGAATTTTCCGGTCGCCTCGAGGATCATCCATCCGCGTCACCGGGCGCTGATCCTGGCGTTCTACAATTTCGTCAGGACCGCCGACGACATCGCCGATCACGCCACGCTCGGCGCGGCCGAAAAGCTGCATTATCTCGATTTGCTTGAAGCCGAGCTCCTGGGCCGGGGCGACAGCCAGCCGGAAGCGGTCAATCTGCGGCGCGCGCTGGCGGAGCGTTCGATGGCGCCGCGGCACGCGCTCGATGTCCTGGTCGCGTTCCGCATGGACGTGACCAAGCTGCGCTATGAGAACTGGGACGAGGTGATCCACTATTGCCGCTATTCGGCGATGCCGGTCGGACGCTTCATGCTCGACGTTCACGGCGAGAGCATTTCGACCTGGGCTGCTTCCGATGCGCTCTGCGCCGGCCTGCAGATCAACAACCACCTGCAGGACTGCGGCAAGGATTTTCGCAATCTCAACCGTGTCTATCTGCCGCGCGATGCGCTCGCCGCGGCTGGAGCGTCGGTCGAGGCGCTCGGCGAGGCGAGGGCGTCGCCACAGCTTTTGCAGTGCCTGCATGCGCTTGCGGTGCGAACCGAGGCGCTGCTCGACGAAAGCAAGTCGCTCAGCGCTGAGGTGAAGGATTTTCGGCTCGGGCTCGAGATCGCCGTGATCCAGGCCTTCGCCGACAAGATCGTTCGCATGCTGAAAGTGCGCGACCCCCTGAGCGAGCGGGTGCATCTCGGTCCGGTCGAACTGCTTGCCTTCAGTCTCAGGGGAATGGCGGGCGAGATGACCCGCCGGGCGGTCGGACGGCGGCCCGTGACAAAACCGGCGGCCGGCGCATGACGCTCGAAGCCGCCGCAGCCGGCAACAATTACGGGACCACGGCGTCCGGCAGTTCGTTCTACGCGGCGATGCGCATTCTGCCGCGCGAGCAGCGCGAGGCGATGTTCCAGATCTACAGCTTTTGCCGGCAGGTCGACGACATCGCCGATTCCGACGGCCCGCGCGACGAGCGGCTCAAGGCGCTGCAGCAATGGCGCGACGACATCGATGCGCTTTATCAGGGTCGTCCGCCGGCGCGGCTGCGGGATTACGCCACCTCGGTTCGGCGCTTCGACCTGAGGCGCGAAGATTTCCTCGCCATCGTCGATGGCATGGAGATGGATGTGCCGCAGGACATCCGCGCCCCGGATCTGGCGACGCTGGATTTGTATTGCGATCGCGTGGCGAGCGCGGTCGGACGGTTGTCGGTGCGGGTGTTCGGGCTGGCGGAGGAAGACGGCATCTTGCTCGCGCATCATCTCGGCCGCGCACTGCAATTGACCAATATCCTGCGCGATATCGACGAGGACGCCGGCATCGGCCGGCTGTACTTGCCGCGCGAAAGCCTGCTGCTTGCCGGGATCACCAGCGACGACCCGTCGAGGGTGATCGTCGATCGGGCGTTGCCCAAAGTCTGCCTGCCGCTCGCCGAGCGCGCCAGGATCCATTTCCAAACGGCGGACGAAGTCATGAACCGCAACAGGCGGCGCGTGGTGCGGGCACCGAGGATCATGTCGAAATATTATCGCGCCATTCTGGAATTGCTGGTGGCGCGAGGCTTTGCCAGCCCGCGCGCGCCGGTTCGCGTCAACAAATTCGCCCGCATCGCCATCGTCCTTCGCTACGCTTTCATCTGATGCAAAAAGCCGTTCACATCATCGGCGCCGGCATTTCCGGCCTATCGGCGGCCGTTCGGCTGGCGAATGCGGATTTGAAGGTCCATGTCCACGAGGCGACGCAACAGGCCGGCGGCCGCTGCAGGTCCTATTTCGACGCCGCGACCAACCTCACCATCGACAACGGCAATCATCTGCTGCTTTCGGGCAACCGCCACGCGCTGGCTTACGCGCGCTCGATCGGCACCGAAGCGGGACTGGTGGGGCCGAAACGGGCCCAGTTCCCGTTCGTGGATCTCGCCACGGGGCAACGGTGGCAGCTCGACCTCGGGGACAACCGGCTGCCGCTGTGGGTGTTCGACGAGGCCCGCCGGGTGCCCGACACCGGCTTGCTCGATTACCTCGCGTTGATGCCTCTGATTTGGGCAGCGCCAGGCAAACTGGTCGGCGATGCGATCCGGTGCGAGGGAACCCTGTACCAGCGGCTGGTGCAGCCGCTGCTGCTGGCGGCGCTCAACGTCGACCCGCCCGAGGGGTCGGCGGGGCTGGCGGGCGCCGTGGTGCGGGAAACCCTGCTGGCGGGCGGACGGGCTTGCCGGCCGCTGATCGCCCGCGACGGCCTCAGCGCGGTGCTGGTCGAGCCCGCCATCAGGCTGCTGCAGGACAAGGGTGCCAGCGTCCAGTTCGGGCACGAACTGCGCGAGTTCGCGCTCACAGGCGGCCGTGTCGGAGAATTGAAGTTTGGCGGCGACAATGTGGCGATCGGGCCCGACGACGCCGTCGTGCTGGCGGTTCCGCCGCGCCCGGCCGCCGCGCTTTTGCCGGGCCTCAAAACGCCGTCGAAATTCCGCGCCATCGTCAATGCCCATTTCCGCTTCGATCCGCCAAAGGACATGCCGCCATTGATCGGGGTGGTCGGCGGGCTCGTGGAATGGCTGTTCGCGTTCCCGCAGCGGCTCGCTGTCACCATCAGCAACGGCGACCGGCTGGTGGAGATGCCGCGCGAGGAACTCGCCCAGGCGATCTGGCGGGACGTCTGCAAGGCCGGCGGCGTTGCCGGCGACCTGCCGCCCTGGCAGATCGTGCGCGAGCGCCGCGCCACCTTCGAGGCCACCCCGGAACAAAATGCGCTGCGGCCGGGGGCGTCGACGGCCCTCAAAAATCTGTTTCTCGCGGGCGACTGGACTGATACGGGGTTGCCGGCCACCATCGAGGGATCGGTCAGGTCCGGAGACCGGGCCGCGGATCTGGTGCTTGCCATGCGGCGGGCCTGATCGGGGGCTAGCAAATCCCGGGTACCGATGGGACGGGCCGGGCGAAACCAGGGGATGTCGAGCCAGATGCATTCCGGCACCAAGCCAGATGGAGTGGGGAGCGGCGCGCTCGAGGCGAGCATTGCGTCGGCGACGAACGGGTTGCTGGGTTACCGGCAACCGGACGGACACTGGGTGTTCGAACTGGAAGCCGATTGCACCATTCCGGCCGAATATGTGCTGCTGCGCCACTACCTCGGCGAACCCGTCGACGCCGCGCTGGAAGCCAAGATCGCCACCTATCTTCGGAGGGTGCAGGGTGCCCACGGCGGCTGGCCGCTGGTGCATGAGGGCGACTTCGACATGAGCGCCAGCGTGAAGGCCTATTTCGCGCTGAAGATGATCGGCGATTCCCCCGACGCTCCGCACATGGCGCGGGCGCGCGAGGCGATGCGCTCGCGCGGCGGCGCCGTCCACAGCAATGTCTTCACCCGCTTCATGCTGGCGATGTTCGGGATCATGACCTGGCGCAGCGTGCCGGTGCTGCCGGTCGAGATCATGCTGCTGCCGTTGTGGTCGCCATTCCATCTCAACAAGATCTCCTACTGGGCGCGCACCACCCTCGTGCCGCTGATGGTGCTCGCGGCGCTGAAGCCGCGCGCGATAAACCGGAGCGGCGTCGGCATCGACGAGTTGTTCCTCCAGGCACCGCATTCGATCGGCATGACCGCGAAGGCGCCGCACCAGAGCTGGGGCTGGTTTCTCCTGTTCCGCGCCCTCGACAGCGTGCTGCGCCTGATCGAGCCGCTGTTTCCCAAAAAATTGCGGCAGCGCGCGATCGACGCCGCCGTTGCCTTCATCGAGGAACGGCTGAATGGCGAGGATGGTCTCGGCGCAATCTATCCGCCGATGGCCAACGCCGTGATGATGTACGAGGTGCTCGGCAGACCTGCGGATTATCCGCCGCGCGCGGTCACCCGAAGAGCGCTCGACAGGCTTCTGGTGATCGGCGAGCACGAAGCCTATTGCCAGCCTTGCGTCTCGCCGGTGTGGGACACCTCGCTGACCTGTCATGCTTTGCTCGAGGCCGGTGGCGAGGCGGCGTTGGCGCCGGCCAGGCAGGGCCTCGACTGGCTGAAGCCGAAGCAGGTGCTGGACGTCAAGGGCGACTGGGCGGTGAAGCGGCCGGAGGTGCGCCCCGGCGGCTGGGCCTTCCAGTACAACAACGCCTATTATCCCGACCTCGACGACACCGCGGTCGTGGTGATGGCGATGGATCGCGCCAGGCGCCTGAACCGGAGCGCCGAATACGACGAGGCGATCGCCCGCGGCCGCGAATGGATCTGCGGCATGCAGAGCCGCGACGGCGGCTGGGCCGCCTTCGACGTCAACAATCTAGAATATTATCTCAACAACATCCCGTTCTCCGACCATGGCGCGCTGCTCGATCCGCCGACCGAGGACGTCACCGCCCGCTGCGTCTCGATGCTGGCCCAGCTCGGCGAGACCCTCCAAAACAGCAAGGCGGTGGCCAACGGCGTCGCCTATCTGCGCCGCACCCAGCTTGCGGAGGGATCGTGGTACGGTCGCTGGGGGATAAACTACATCTACGGCACCTGGTCGGCGTTGTGCGCGCTCAACGCAGCGGGCGTCGACCATCAGGACCCGACCATGCGCAAGGCCGTGGATTGGCTGGTCTCGATCCAGAACGCGGACGGCGGCTGGGGCGAGGACGCCAGGAGTTACCGGCTCGACTACCGGGGGTATGAGGGTGCCCCCGCCACCGCATCGCAAACGGCATGGGCCTTGCTTGGATTGATGGCGGCAGGCGAGGTTGGGCATCCGGCGGTCGCCCGCGGGGTAGAGTACCTAATAGCCACACAAAGCCAAAAAGGCCTGTGGGACGAGCAACGCTACACGGCAACGGGCTTTCCTCGGGTGTTTTATCTACGCTATCATGGCTATCCGAGGTTCTTTCCGCTCTGGGCGTTGGCGCGGTATCGGAACCTGAGGAACACCAACTCAAGGGTGGTAGGGGTCGGAATGTGAAATTGGGGACGGGGGGCGGCAAGTCCGCGGTCAATCGCATTGACCCGCGGCCGGTTCTGATCGTGACAGGTCTGGTTCAGGAGGCCCGCATCGCGGCCGGGCCCGGCATGACCGTTATCTGCAGCAGTAGCGATCCCCAGCAATTGCGGGCGCTGCTGACGGTTTTCGACCCCACCACCATCAGGGGCGTGATCAGCTTCGGCCTCGCCGGTGGGCTCGATCCCTCGCTGAAATCCGGCGACGTCGTGGTGGCGACCGAGGTCTTGGCGGGCGATACCCGCTGGCTGGCGGGTCTGGCGCTCAATGAAGCCATGATCGCGAGCGTCGCGTTGGGCCGCCGCCGCGTCATCCGCGGCAGCCTCGCCGGCGCCGAGCAGGTGGTCGCGGCCCAGCACACCAAGGCCGCGCTGCACCAGGAGACGGGGGCGGCCGCGGTCGACATGGAGAGCCATATCGCTGCCGCCTATGCCGCCGAAGCAGGCCTTCCGTTCGCGGCGCTGCGCGTCATCGCCGACCCCGCCAGCCGCGCGCTGCCGGCGCTGGCGGTGTCCGCAATCAAGCCGAACGGCGACATCGATCTGCGCAAGGTGCTGCGCGGGGTCGCGCGCAATCCGACCGCCCTGCGCGGGCTGGTCGCGACCGGGATCGACTTCAATCGCGCGCTGCGCTCGCTACGCGGCTGTCGAGGCTTTCTGCTCGGCGGCGAGGGCCTCGTCGCGGCGGATCTCTGACAGGCGCTTCTGCACCTCGGACGAGAAGATGTATTGCGCCGGCCGCTGGTTGGCGAGGCTGATCTCGGGCGCCATCGGCCCGGTCGTGCGCACGCCGCGCAACGCCACCCACATCGCCTTCAGCGGATTGTCCAGGGCGGCCTTGGCCGCAGTCGGCTCGTAGCCGCAATGCGCCATGCAGTCGGCGCACTTCTCGTACTTGCCGGTGCCGTAGGTTTCCCAGTCGGTGGTCTCCATCAGCTCCTTGAAGGTTCTGGTGTAGCCTTCGCCGAGCAGATAGCAGGGCTTCTGCCAGCCGAAAATGTTGCGCGCCGGCATGCCCCAGGGCGTGCATTCGTAGCTCTGGTTGCCGGCGAGGAAGTCGAGGAACAGGCCGGAATGCATGAAGTTCCACTTCTTGCCCTTGCCGAGCGCGAACACGTCGCGGAACAGTCTTTTCGTCTTGGTGCGGTTGAGGAAGTGATCCTGGTCGGGGGCGCGCTCATAGGCATAGCCCGGCGACATCGAGACTCCGACGCCGAGCTCGGTGGTGAAATCGAGGAATTTGGCGATGTCTTCAGCCGCATGGCCGTCGAAGATGGTGGCGTTGACGTTGACCGTGAAACCGCGCGCCTTCGCCGCCTTGATCGCCGAGACCGCGCGGTCGAACACGCCCTTCTGCGACACCGCCTTGTCGTGGTGCTCCTTCAGGCCGTCGAGATGCACCGAGAAGAACAGATACGGCGAGGGCTCGAACAGATCGAGCTTCTTTTCCAGCAGCAGCGCATTGGTGCACAGCGACACGAATTTCTTGCGCGCCACGAGGCCGCGCACGATCTCGCCGATCTCCTTGTGGATCAGGGGTTCGCCGCCCGGGATCGCCACCATCGGCGCGCCGCATTCGTCGGCGGCATCCCAGCATTCCTGCGCCGACATCCGGCGATTGAGGATCGCGTCGGGATAGTCGATCTTGCCGCAGCCGACGCAGGCGAGGTTGCAGCGAAACAACGGCTCGAGCATGAGCACCAGCGGATAACGCTTGCGGCCAAGCAGCTTCTGCTTGATCAGATAGCCGCCGATGCTCAGTTCCTTGAAGAAGGGTATTGCCATTACAAACTTTCTTGTTGGTCCCGCTAGAGAAGTTGATCAGCCCGCGGCAAGTTCTGCCGGAAGCCGGAATTCGATATTTTCTTCGCGGCCGGGCAACACCGACAGCGTCACCGGGCCGATGCGCCGGAGCGCCTCGATCACGTCGTCGACCAGGACTTCCGGTGCCGAAGCGCCGGCGGTGATGCCGACGGCCTTGGCGTCCTTCAGCCAGTCCGGGTTGAGTTCGCTGCCATCGGCAATGAGATAACTCGCGACCCCCACTTCGGTGCCGATTTCACGAAGCCGGTTTGAGTTGGAACTATTGGCGGCCCCCACCACCAAAATGACATCCACCAGCTTGCTAAGGTCCCTTACCGCAGATTGGCGGTTCTGTGTGGCATAGCAGATATCCCGTATGTCCGGGCCTTGAATATCCGTAAAACGGGCCTGGAGGGCCGCAATGATGTCCTTGGTGTCGTCCACGCTGAGGGTGGTCTGGGTGATATAGGCGACCGGGGTGTCCGACGGCAGCGTCAGTTCCGCCACGTCATCGACGTTCTGGACCAGCGTAACCGGGCCCGGAACCTGGCCCATGGTGCCCTCGACCTCGGGGTGCCCGGCATGGCCGATCAGGATCAGCGCCCGGCCCTTCGACATATAGCGCTTGCCTTGATTATGGACCTTGGTCACCAGCGGGCAGGTGGCATTGAGCACCGGCAGGCCGCGCGCGGCGGCCTCTTCTTCCACGCGTCTCGCCACGCCATGGGCCGAGAACACGGTGAC